>JBEPWX010000455.1:0-3551 GCA_041642235.1 Mariniphaga sp. | reverse complement strand
ACCATAGCCAAAATAAAATAACCAAACTTAAGGTAATGGTTTTTAGTTAATAACGCCAGCATCAGGAATACATTAAAGGCAGTAGAGGTATGTCCTGAAGGAAAAGTTTGCAGGCTTCGAAGCGTTACCCCTTCAACCACATACAGCTGATAGGTCTCAAATAATTCAAAATATTTCGATGGCCTGTACATTTCTTCCAGGAGAAATTGTTTGAACAGGTGCACGATACCTGAAGTAATCAGACTGCCGGCCAAAAATGCCAGTGCATATCTGTATTTTACAAATAGCAATATTAAAGTAAGAATAGCAATTGTTGTTCCGTCTCCCAAATGGGTAGCATATTTGAAGAAATTATCTAAAAAAGGTGAATTTATCTGGTTTGCCCAAATGTGCATTTCAATTTTGGTGAATGAGAATGCAAAAATTACAAAAGTGACAAGAAACAGTAAATAGGGCAAAAGAAAAAACCTATTGTCGATCAACAGTTGTTTCATCAGGTAAAAATTATTAAGGGCTCCAAAATTCAGGAAAAAAAATGAGAACAGCAATTTTTGATTTTTTCTTATGATTTAAGAATTTGTTTGGGAATAGATTGAGAGCACAATAAGCGGATTAATTAATTAATGAACCAGGTATCCTCTATTTTGGCGGAATCGTGAAATGTTTTTAATTCTTCTCTTCATTCTTTATCTTCGTGAAATTAATTTAACTGAATGGAGCGTTTTCTTTCCAGGTGTGCTGAATATATATACCAGAAACATACAGGTTACTTGCATGATGTATGCCTGATTTTTCCAAACAGGAGGGCAGGTGTATTTTTTGATTATTACTTGCAAGAACAGTTGACTTTTCCGATCATAGGACCGCATATTACTACCATTAATGAGTTTGTATCAGGATTTTCTGAATTGCAGCAGGGAGAGAAACTTCTTCTAATTTCAGAATTGTTCAATGTTTTTAAAAAACACACTCAGACAAGTGAGAGTTTTGATGAATTTTATTTTTGGGGAGAGGTATTATTGTCTGATTTTAATGATGTTGATCGTTATTTTGTTGATGCAAAAGATTTATTTACTAATGTTTCAGATTTAAAGGAGATTGAACAACTCTTTGATTACCTTAGCCCGGAACAGAAGGATGCTATTGCACGTTTTTGGGGAAGTATACCGGCTTCGGGGAAGAAAGAGCATCAGGAGAAATTTACTTCTATTTGGCAAAAACTTTATCCTGTTTATTCTGAATTCAAGGATCATTTGCATAAAAAGGGTATTTCTTATTCGGGAATGCTCTACCGGCAGGTTGCTAAAAGATTCAGCGAAAATGAACCTGAGTTGCAGTTTAATAAGTACTATATTATTGGGCTGAATGCATTGAATACATGCGAGAAGATTATTTTTAATGCCATGCAGCAAAAAGCTGAATTTCTTTGGGATTACGATGATTTTTACACAAACGATTTAATAAACGAAGCGGGTAAATTCCTCCGTGATAACTTGAGGCAATTTCCACCTCCTGATGATTTTAGGTTACAGAAATCCAGCTATTTACAAAGAAAGGACATTCGTCTGGTGGCGATTCCATCGGCGTACGGGCAGGCACAGGAGATTCCCAAATTTTTAAAGAAATACCGCACGGGAATTAGGAATAAATTCGATAATTGCGCCATAGTACTTGCCGACGAGGCATTGCTTTTTCCTGCCCTGGGAGCTATACCTGATGAGTTTGACGCCATAAATGTAACCATGGGGTATCCGGTAAAAAATTCTGTTGTTTATGGCTTTTTGCTTTTGTTGATAAACCTTTTGAGAAACAGCCGCCGTAATAAGAAAGGACATGTTTCAGCATATCACAGGTTTGTTACCGATATATTGAATCATCAGTTGCTGGTAAACGTGGCTGCTGAAAAAAACAGCCTGTTTTTAGACTATATTAAAAAGCATAATAAGGTGACAGTTCAGTTAGATGAAATCAACTTTTCACCATTGCACCAACTTATTTTTACCCTTCCTGAAAAGGTGAATGAATACAGCCATTACTTTTTAAACGTTTTAGCTGGATTATATTCGGATGCCAAAAATTCAGAGCCTGGCAATAAGTTTATGCCTGAGATGATTTATTCACTTTATCAATCGGTTGAAAAGCTTGAACAGATGATTCAGGATGTAGAAAAAGAACAAGGCAGGGAAATAAGTGCGCAAGTGTATTTCAAACTTTTCGCCCAATATTCAGGGCAGGCATCAGTTGCCTTTGAGGGTGAGCCGGTGCGTGGAGTGCAGGTGATGGGAATTTTGGAAACCCGCTGTCTTGATTTTGAGAACCTCATAATTTTGGGACTAAACGAAAATAAATGGCCGCGTACACTAATGGCTCCGTCATTTATTCCATTCAGTTTAAGAAAAGGATTTGGATTGCCAGGTATTGATGAGCAGGATGCTATGTATGCTTATTATTTTTTCAGGCTTATTCAACGGGCAAAAAATGTTACCGCTACATATAGTACGCTTAAAGAAGGCATAAGTACAGGTGAACTAAGCAGGTATGGCTACCAGTTGCTTTACGGTTCGACTCTGGAAATAAAAAAATCAACTCTCGGATTTCGATTTTTTAATGAACCTGCACCACCTGTGACCATTGCCGGCACTGATTCAAAATTGACTGCTCTGCTTGAGCGTAATTCTCCGGAAACACCGCTTTCTCCCACAGCAATTAATATGTGGTTGCAATGTAGCCTGCGTTTTTATTTTCGCTATATTCTTCAGCTTGCAGAACCGGATGAAATGAAGGATGAAATCGACAGCCCCATATTTGGAAGGATTTTTCATGAAGCTGTTGAAAACCTTTATAAACCTCTGGTTGGAAAAGTTGTTAATAAAGCTGATTTGGAAAGAATGCTGAAAAATGAGGTGCTTATTGAAAACGAAATTACTAAAGCCATTGGAAAACATTATTTTAAGCAGAAAACTCCTGAAAAAGTTACCCTGGAAGGCAAAACAATTCTAATTTTCGAAAATATCAAAATCTTTTTGAAACGGCTCATTGAAATTGATAGAGATGTTGCCCCTTTTGAGTTGGTAATGCTGGAAAAAAAATTAACCGCACCAGTTACAGTTTCAGTAAAAGGAAGAAATCAACAAATTTTTTTGGGTGGGATTATCGACCGGGTTGATAGGGTTAATGGTAAATTGAGAATCGTGGATTATAAAACTGGAAATGTTGAATCCTTTATTCTCAAAGAACTAGAAGAACTGTTTCTTAAGAACAATGAAAAGCCTAAAAAGGAAATTCTGCAGGCATTGATTTATTGCTATGTTTATCAAAAGAATTTTGATGCAGATGATTTTTTATATCCATCTATATACAGTCTTCGAAGATTATTTGAGGAAAATTTTGATCCTGAACTTAAGATGAATAAAGATTCTTTGATCTTTCAGGATATAGAAGAAGAGTTTTCTGAGAAGCTGAAAGATGCAGTTACTGAATTGTTTTCCTCTGAAAATATTTATACCCAGACTCCACATGACAAATATTGTGGATACTGTGAGTACAACAAA
>JBEPWX010000454.1:0-3552 GCA_041642235.1 Mariniphaga sp. | reverse complement strand
GATGCGAATTTGATGCGAATATGCTCCGAAGAAAATACGGATTTATAAATAGGTTAATATATTTGGGGTGCTGTTTTGATATAAACAATAATAGTTTTATTTTCACAATGAATATTTCCCGGAATGAGGAAAGATAGAAATAATGGGGAAAATCTTTTTTTATTAATATGAAGATCATGAAATTAATGGCTATAAGAAATTTTATAGTTTTATTTCCAATGCTGTTTTTTATCCTGCTCAGCAGCAAAGCACAGGATGATGCATTATGCGTCGGGTATCACTGGACGGAAGATGAAGCAAATTTGAAGATGAAGGAGTTTAGAAACAGCTGGAATGACAGGGATTCATGGGAGCAGCGGGCCGCCTTAATTAAGAAGCAGATCGTTGAAGGAATGAATTTTGATCGAATGCCTGAAATTTCAGGAAATTTTAACACTAAAATTACCAATACGCGTACGTTTGACGGGTATATTGTTGAAAACATCAGGATTGAAAGTTTTCCGGGATTCTATGTAACCGGCAACCTTTACAGGCCATCCGAAACAGATGGTAAGAAACTTGCAGGTATACTTTCCCCTCATGGACATATGCAGGATAAACGCCTGAAAGAAGATGTGCAAACCAGATGTGCAGTCCTTGCAACAATGGGAGCTGTTGTGTTTGCATACGATATGGTGGGTCATGGTGATTCCAAACAGGTAACTTCCCATCGTATACCCATTGCTATGTTACTTCAGACCTGGAATAGCAAAAGAGTGCTTGACTATTTGCTTTCGAGGCCGGATGTTGATGCGGAAAGAATAGGAATGACAGGAGGATCGGGCGGGGCAACACAAACATTTCTTCTAACTGCAATCGACGACCGGATAAAGGCGTCAGTGCCCTGCGTACAGGTTTCAGCACATTTCTTTGGAGGGTGTGTTTGTGAAAGTGGGTTGCCCATTCATAAAAACCGGAATCATCAAACCAATAATGTGGAAATTGCTGCGCTTTGTGCACCACGTCCAATGTTGCTGATATCAAACGGGAACGACTGGACAAGAAATACGCCCAGGATAGAATATCCTTATATTCAGGAGGTTTATAAACTTTATAATGCCGAACATAAAGCCGAACATGTACATTTGCCAGCTGAAAAACATGATTACGGGCATTCAAAGCGTGCCGTCATGTATAACTTTTTTGCCTATCATTTAAAGCTGAATGCAGGAAAGGTTGAATTTAAACCCGATGTCATGGAAGATTTTGTAACCATTCTTCCTGAAAATCAACTCCGGGTATATACCGATACCAATCCCATGCCGGCAAATGCTCTTATGGGAGATGAGGCAATTATGAACTATTTAGAACTTGATTGATGTGTCAGTAAAGTAACTGAGTAAATGCGGTTCAGAAAGGAAAGGTGCAAGAGAAATTAACGCTTCACCTCAAATTCTCAATCGGCATAATTCATGTAATCATACCATAGACCTGGGTATATAAATAGCTGTTGTTTTCCATTGGTTAGATATTCTTTGACTGATGAGACATGCAACGATTTCTCTTTCTTTTTTTGATCCAGTTGTATTTCTTTATTCCCGCTGATTAATGATTCAAGGGGTATTCCAGGATGGATACTTCCATTTTTTGTCGGATGGTTTCAACAAATTGAACCATTTTTTGTCGGATGTCATCGACATTAATGTTATGTATTTTCATTACAGCTTCCTGGATTAATTTCTCAGTTGGTTTATTTGTCTGCTATAAATACCAACAATTGACTTAAAGCCTCGTCTTCTCCCATCACAATATACTTTCCATCCTCAGATGCAGCGATGCTCCCAAGCTGAAACCCTCTCCACTGAATACCTTGTTCGATTCCTGGAGCTGTCATCCTGAATTCAGGATTGCCCAGGTCTTGAAATCCACCGTTATCTGCATCATAGCTGAACAGATGAGCATATCCCGGAAGTGCTCCGGCGATTCCATATAACTTGCCATTGTTTGCGAACGTCAATCCTTTAAGTCTGTTCATCATAATTGGCTTGCCCAGGTTTGTTATTTCACGGGAAACAGGATCAAGGGCAAAGAGCTGTCCGTCGCCTGAATTGCCTCCATATAAAGTTCCATCCTTAGCCTTTGCCCAGGCTTCTACGCGACCCAAAGTCCGTCGCCCCCATACTTCCGGCAACTCAGTCTCCAATATCTCAAAGGTTTCCTTTTGTGGGTCAAAGCAAAATAGTTTATTAACGGGCAAGCTTCCATAAATAAAACCTTTTTCATCACTGATAAGTGATTTTCCCAAATATTCTTCCGGGCTTAATGCATATCCTGCCTCCAGAATCTTCAGACTCTCTTTTGTTGGAGCAATTTCTTGGTATACTTTTGTTTGTTTATTTTCAATATTGTAACTAAAGAAATTCCCTGAAGGAATGGATATTCCGTAAAGTACTGTTCCTTCGGCATTACACAACAGAGAAAAAATGCCTTCTCCCTTTACAGGAACACCCAGGTCTTCAACAGAAATGTTACCTCTTTCATTAACAGATATCCGGATTAAGTGGCCATCTCCCTGTATATTATCCAGGTTATTGTTTGCAATGGTGCCGGCAAACAGCTGGTTACCTTTCCCCTTGCAAAAGCCTGATTGAATGCTTTGTTGTCCTTCAATCGTCTGATTTATATCTTCCAGGTCTATCATTGCCTGTTTACTCAGAGATGCTGTAAAAAGGAATGGGGTCAATCCTTCTTTTGCTTTTGTTCCACCTATAATATAATCCCCAACGACGATCAGCGATGCGATGGAATTGCGGTACATTGGCATCCTTATCAGGTTTGTATTGGTTAGGGAAGCTTCTATAGCAAACGCTCCGTTGGGATTAAAAAATGTATACTGGGAGAATAACCGGTTGGACCATAATGATAACAAGATCAACATTAAAAGATGCAGGTTCAGTTTTTTCATTTTTTAACTTCTTTTTCCGGGTTAAATATTATCATAAACGGAGCAGAGGTGCCATCTTCCGAGGCGGAGGCGTAGGCGCTTTTTGCAACACGTTTTCTGCCTGCAAAATAGAGATTTCCTTCTTTGTCTTTAACGCCGGAACCGGTAACTTCTGTCAGTTCATCCAGCGGATATTCGTAAACGATACTACGATGCCCTGAACGGGGATCGAGCTCTACTAAAACCGTTTTCTCATTTCGTATGTAATTGCCGTGGCCTCCAATGAAATAATAGAGCTTTCCATTATTTCCAAAATTCAGATTGGGCACATAGGGGCGCCAGGGTTCAGAACTACCAGTATCATAAACACCTCCAAGGTCTTTAACCTCTCCGATACCATCTTCCTGAGGCTTGAATGATAAAACTTTCGCCCCGTAGGTAATGAGATAAATGATGCCATTTTCATTATCTTTAGCAAAGCTGGTTATTCCTGTAATAATTTTTGAACCTGGAGTGCCTTCAAAAGCAGGCAGGCTTTCCCGGGCGAATACCAGCTCCCTGGTATTTTTTTCATATTTGACCAATCTTTGCCTCCAGTCTACATAATAACAGTTCCCCCACCAATCGGT
>JBEPWX010000453.1:0-3554 GCA_041642235.1 Mariniphaga sp. | reverse complement strand
CTGATACATTATTCCGAATATTCAATGAAACCGCCCCCTATTACCCGTTCTTTCTCATACAATACAGCAGTTTGCCCCTTCGCAACCATGGCTACAGGTTCAAGCAACCGCAGTACCGCCTTGTTGTTATTCGTTAATTTTATCCTGCAATTGTTTTCCTGCATCCGGTATCGAATTCTAATTTTATATATCTTTTTTTGGTCAAGTTGCTTTATATCAATAATATTTACATTTCTTAAGATAATTAGTTTTCGATACATGGAATTATAATCCGATAAAACAATTTCATTCGCTTCAGGTCGTATATCTTTTACAAATAAGGGATTGTTAACTTGTAGGTTAATTCTTCTTCACTGTCCAATAGTATAATGCAAAATACCTTTATGTTTACCTAGTTTAACACCTTTTTCATTAACGAAATAACCTGGAACAGAATTAATTCCACAATCAGACAGATATTCCGTGTAATTTTTTCCACCAGTAAAACATATTCCCTGGCTTTCCTTCATTTCATTCAGAAACTTAAAAGATTTTTTAACTGCCAGTTTTCGTACCTCTTTTTTAAGTAAGCTGCCTAAAGGAAAAATCGACTTATCGAGAATGTCTTTCTTAAGTCCCCATAAAAAAAAAGATTGATCCTTATCTTGATCAACACCTGTTCCTATATACCTACATCCTTGATATTCAACAAGTCGTACATAATGACCAGTAGAAATATAATGACATCCAAACCGATTAGCATATTCCTCAAGTTTGGAAAATTTAAGGTCAGGGTTGCAAGCGGCACAGGGAAAAGGAGTTAATCCGTTTAAATATGAGTTTTAAAAATAGCTAATTATCAATTCATCAAATTCTTTTCTCAGATCAACTGTAAAATGATCTATACCAACTGCATTTGCTACTTCTTTTGCAGCGTTAATAATTACATGTTCTTCCTGTTTTCGGGTAGAAAATAAATAGGTAATGCCAGTCACATCAAATCCCTGGTCAAGAAGTAACATTGCTGCGACAGAACTATCAATGCCTCCACTCATCCCAAGCAATACCTTTTTTTTCATAATCTATTATTCGGGATGAAAATAATTATAAACAATTTCGGCTTTAGAAGCCCCGATATGTTTTGCAATTACCTCTCTATCAGCCACTTTGATATTTTTAACCGATTTAAATACCAATAAAAGCCTTTTCACCGTTTTCTCTCCGATTCCCTTAATTGTATTTAGCTCTGATGAGGTAATAGATTTGGAACGTTTATCACGGTGAAAATTTATCCCAAACCGATGTGCTTCATCGCGCAACTGCTGAATTAATTTTAAGCTTTCCGAGTTTTTATTTATATAGAGTGGAACAGGATCATCGGGGACATAAATTTCTTCCAATTTTTTTGCTATACCTATTATTGAAATTTTTCCTCTCAGGTTTAATTTATCAAGAGCTTTAACAGCAGAAGAAAGTTGTCCTTTTCCTCCATCAATAACAATAAGCTGAGGTAGTGGCTTTTCTTCATCAGTTAACCGTTTATACCTTCTGAATACAACTTCTTCCATTGATGCAAAATCATTTGGTCCTGTAACAGTTTTAATATTGTAATGCCTGTATTCTCTTTTTAAAGGCCTGCTATTCTGAAACACAACACATGCCGCTACAGCATTTGTACCCTGAAGATTACTGTTGTCGAAGCATTCGATTCTTAACGGAAGGTTAGGAAGTTGAAGATCTGTTTGAATTGTTTTTAATATCCTCTCATCTCTAAGTTTTGGATTTTTAATTACCATCTGCTTTTCTTTTTCCAAACGGTAATATTTTGCATTTCGGAACGACAAATCAAGAAGCTTCTTTTTATCTCCTCTTTGAGGCACTTTAAAAACAACATCACTTAGCTGAATTTTTGGAAGAAAAGGAACCAGTATTTCTTTCGCATTGCTGAATATTTTTTGTCTTATATCGATAATACCAGCCAGTAATAAATCCTCTTCCGTTTCGTTCAGAATCTTTTGAATTTCGAGTGTATAGGTTTGTATAACAGCACCACTAATTACCTTAATATAGTTGATATAGGCAAATTTTGAATCCTGCTCAATTGTAAATACATCAACATCAGTTATTGTAGGAGAGACAATAGTAGACTTACTCTGATACCTTTTAAGGGAATCATATTTTTCTTTAATCTCCTGCGCTTCCTCGAAATTCATGGCGTCAACCATTGTTTTCATACGATATTCAAGATGTTTAATCACACCAGAAATATTCCCTTTAAGAATATCGGTTATATCTTCAATTCCCTGATTGTATTTTTCGGCGGAAATTAATCCTTCACAAGGCCCTTTACAATTACCAATATGATATTCAAGACAAACTTTATATTTCCCGGACTTGATATTCTCATCAGTGAGCTGGTAATTACAAGTTCTCAATTTATACTCCGTTTTAAAAAGTTCAAGCAGAGTCCTTACAGTATAGATTGATGTATAGGGACCAAAATACCGTGAGCCATCTTTTACCAAATTACGTGTTTTAAAAACTCGTGGGAAAGGTTCATTCTTAATACAGATCCAGGGAAAACTTTTATCATCTTTTAGCCTGATATTGTACCGGGGTTGATATTTTTTAATCAGATTATTCTCCAACAAGAGTGCATCCTGTTCGGTTTCAACAACCAGATATTTAATATCTGCAATATTACGTACCAGAAGAGCAGTTTTTCTGCTATCATGTTGTTTTGAAAAATAAGAACTTACACGTTTTTTAAGATTAAGGGCTTTCCCAATGTAAATTATATGACCCTCAGTATCGAAGAACTGATAAATTCCAGGTTTCCCGGGAAGTACGGGAATAATATTTTTTAAATAGTCAATGTTTGTATTGGTCAAAGAATATTTCACTTACAAGCTCCATTTTTCATTATCACTAAAAATTGGAATTGATTTTTAATGACATCTTTCAACAGAATTTAATAGGTAACTAAAATGTGAGGATTAAACATTTTCACATTATTTTTATATGGGGTTTCAATAAATCCCAAATCGCATATAAAGCTAAAATATATAGAAGAAACACCCATTTTTCTAACAATATTTAAAACTGCATTTGTTGTTCCACCAGTAGCCAGCAAATCATCATGAATCAAAACAACATCATCGGGTGACAAAGCATCTCTGTGTATTTCTATGGAGTCTGTTCCATACTCAAGTTTATATGATTCTGCAATTATTTCTGCAGGAAGCTTTCCTTTTTTTCGCACAGGCACGAATCCTGCATTTAATTCACAGGCAATAATACCGCCAAGAATAAAACCTCTGGATTCAATACCCAACACCTTGGTAATATTTTTACCACTAAACTCTTCAACAATCTGAGCTGATACAAATCGCAACGCTTCCTTATCCTTCAAAAGCGTAGTTATATCTTTAAAACTAATTCCCATGGAAGGAAAATCAGAAACCTCCCTTATTTTGCTTTTAATATCCATATTATCCATTAATTGTTCCACGTGAAACACTTTACCGGCCGAGCAGAATTAATAAAACATTAATATCAGAAGGTGAGACACCAGA
>JBEPWX010000452.1:0-3587 GCA_041642235.1 Mariniphaga sp. | reverse complement strand
AACGCTGATGACAGTGTAAAAATTTTACTGAAACTTGTAGATGTTTTTCCAAAGGAACGTTCAGTTTTATCAGCCGAATATAAAACTGACATTCAAAATATATTTCAAATATACACCGCTGCAGCACGTGACATTGCAACCCAGCTCCATTTAAACCTTGCAGACGATGTAAAAGCGCGCTTAAGTAAATCACATAAAATTAATCCGGAATTCCTGAAAGCATATTACAGGGGTATGTATTATCTTGGAAAGGATGACCAGGAATCGTTTGATGTTGCAATCAGGTATTTGAGTGAAGCCATAGACAATGACCCGGCAGATCCGTTTGCTTATGCTGCGGTAGCATTGGGATATGCAATAAAAGGTCATCACAGCAATACTCCGGCAGATGATTTTTCCAAAGCAGAATTTTTTGCAGATATGGCTCTTAAGCTTGACAGTACAATTGATGAAGCATTCACAGCCCGGGCCATGCTGAATTTATACCAAAAATGGGAATGGGAGGAGGCAAAAAATGCATTTACGGAAGCATTAAAAATTAATCCTAACAATGAGGTGGCACATGCTCATTTTGCCTGGTATTATGTTGTTCACCGCGATTTTGAAAAAGCCATTTACCATGCTGAAAAAGCCGTGGAATTAAATCCGCTTTATATTGCATACAATGCATGGCTGGCTTGCATATACTACAACAACAAAGAATACGAAAAAGCAGAAAACATAGCATTAGAAGTTCTTTCAGAAGGAGAGAATTCAGTTTACGGAAATATCATCATGGGTTGGATTAACCTGTTGCAAAAAAATTACCCGGAAGCAATAAAGTGTACAGAAAAATTGCCCAAATGGGATTATTATAATCTCTACCGGGCTTATGTTTACCATAAAGCCGGAGAAACAGAAAAAGCTTTGTCTTTTAAAAATGCAATGGATGAAAAAGCTAAAAACAAATACGTTAGGGAATGGCACAGAGGATTAATGGCAGCAATTTTCGAAAATAAAGAGGAAGCCTTTTCCTATTTCAATTTGGCTATTGATAAAAAACAATACCAGGTTATGTACCTTACCTGGTACCCCTTTACAGAAAGTATTAAAAACGACCCTCGATTTAACGAATTGCTCATAAGAATGAACCTGCCCCCTTATAACGAAAACCAAATGATTGCAGAAAACTAATATCATTTATACGACATAAAATCAATTAACTAGTGCGATGAACATTATTTCTTCAGAAGATCAGGCTTTTTTAAAACGTTTAAATGCCATTGTGGAAGCCAACCTGCATAACGAACAGTTTGGAGTAAATGAATTGGCGCAAAAAGCAGGATTGAGCCGCTCGCAGATTCATCGCAGGTTAAAATCCATTTCCAATAAGTCAGTCAGCCAGTTTATCCGTGAGGTTAGGCTGGAAAAAGCGAAAGAACTTTTAGAAGAAGAGACCCTTACCGTTTCCGAAATTGCATATAAAGTAGGATTTGGCAGCCCTTCCTATTTTATCAAAAGCTTTCATGACTTATATGGCTATCCTCCGGGGGATGAGAAAAAGCATTTAACAAACATGGCAGAACAGGAAGAGCACAATCAGCCCCAATCTCCAGCCAATAAATTATTTACGTCACGCCGAAAGCTTATTTATGGATTGGCAGTTATCGTTATTTTTTTATTTACCTACTTTGTTTGGGATATCCTCCCTGTTGGCTCGCCGGCAAAAAGAAGTAACAATACCCTGGAAAAATCGGTTATTGTTCTTCCCCTTGAAAACCTCACCACTGATAAAGAAAATCAATACCTGGCCGATGGCATTTCGGAGGATATTCGCAGCCAGTTGGCAAAAATTCCGGGCTTAAAGGTTATTTCCGGCATGTCGGCTGAAAAGTACAGGGAAACTATACTTTCGGCCCCCGAAATTGCCCGGCAGGTGAATGCAGATTACATCCTTGCCGGAAGCATTCGCCAGTGGGACAGCATTCTCTATATAAACATTGCATTATCCGACGCCATGCAGGATCGTGTTTTGTGGCCGGAAAAATACGAAAGGAAGATGGAAGATATTTTTGAAACCCAGTTGGATATAGCACAAAATGTGGCTGACCAGTTACATTTAATTCTGTCGCCGGAAGAAATTGAGCAAATAGAGAAGTTACAGCCCAAAAACCCGGAGGCATACAATAACTACCTGTTGGGGCAATATTTTTGCCTCAAAAGAGACTCTGCTTCCATTCAAAAAGGGATTGGATATTTTAAAAAAGCCATTGAAATCGACCCGGGTTATGCGCTTGCCTATGCCGGATTGGCCGATGGATTTTATGCACTTTCGATTACCGGAAATATTGAAAGAAGCAGTGGATATGCCACAGCTTATAAAATGGCTGAACAAGCCCTGGAAATGGATTCGACCCTTGCTGAAGCCTATGCGGTGCTTGGTGTAGTAAGTAAATTTGGTTATTGGGAATGGGAAAAATCCAGAAGTTTTTTAAAAAAAGCCCTTGCTCTTGATTCTACCTGCATGGTAGCCCATTTGTACTACTGCAGTTTCCTGGATATTGTGGGCGAACCGGAAAAAGCGCTTTATCACGCAAACAAGGCCATTGAACTGGAACCCTATTTTCACATGCCATACCACATGAAGGGACTTATCTGCCATAATATTAACAAATTTGATGAATCAACCACAGCGATCGTAAGAAGCCATGAATTAAATCCTGAATATTGGGATAAACATCTTATTTTATCCAACTATCTTTATTTAAATGATGAGATATCAGCAGTGAAATTCCTGAGTGAACTGTTTTCTGTTGAACCGGAATTTCAAAAATATGAAAACAGAATTTATCCTGCTTATGAAACATCAGGCATAAATAGTGTTTTAACATTATATCTTGATGCAATTTATCAACAAAATGAAATCGATCCATTATTTTTAATTCCCCTTTTAAATAACAGGTTAGGTATGAGTGATAAAGCGTTGACTCTTCTTGAGAGGGCATGCCGTGAAAGCAGAGCTGATATTCCCCGAATGATAAGATATCCTGAATTTGAGAATCTGCATTCCAATCCACGTTTTCAGGCTCTGGTGGATACCATGAATCTCCGGCCCTATTTCCCAAAACCAATAAAACCGACTTCATCCAACTGAAATTTTTTCTTGTAAAATTTTCCTTTCTGTTGGGAATTGCTTGGTTGCTAATTTCCTGTTCCGAATCTGCACTATATGATGAACAAACACCTGTTCCAAAAAATGCCGATGTGCCAGCACCAAATATTATTGGCACCATGGATCTAACTTTCAGTCCGACAAGCGAAACAAATATTTGGAATGGTACTATTGATTTTGGAGATTATGGTATTTATGATATTTCTTTTTTTACCTATCCCGGACCAAAAGATTATTCTCAGGTATTTCAGTATGATGAGGAATTTGTTGCTTATAAGACGGGGACCAATTGGCAAGATCCGGCAAATTTTGTCTTAAAAGGTGTACATAAAGGTCAGCTTGTTTGGGCGAATAAAGTTCCGGAACCGGTTAAGTGGATGCATAATGGGATAATTACCGAAGCAAATCCTCCGTTTGAGATGTGCATGGGACGAAC
>JBEPWX010000451.1:0-3595 GCA_041642235.1 Mariniphaga sp. | reverse complement strand
ATTTTCTGGAAAAACTAAATAATCCTAAAGATTCGATAAAAATAGGTATTATCGGTAAATATGTGGAACTCAGGGATGCATACAAATCGATTGCCGAAGCTTTGGTACATGCCGGAGCAGAAAACCAGTGCGAGGTTGATGTGGAGTGGATTCATTCTGAATCACTCGAGCAGGATAATCATATTGAAATGCTTTCCGGACTGAATGGTCTTGTTGTTGCCCCGGGATTTGGGCACCGTGGAATGAATGGTAAAATTCTAGCAGCAAAATATGCACGTGAAAATAATATTCCCTACCTGGGTATATGTCTTGGTATGCAGGTGGCAGTTATTGAATTTGCCCGCAACGTACTGGGCCTTCAGGGGGCCGATTCTACGGAAATGAATCCTAAGACTCCTTATCCGGTTATCGACCTTATGGAGCATCAAAAAGGAATAACAGATTATGGAGGGACCATGAGACTTGGTGCTTTTGAATGCCGGATTACAATAAAAAATTCAAATACCTGCAAGGCATACAACAAACTAACTGTCTTTGAACGGCACCGCCACCGATATGAGTTTAATGATTCTTTCAGGGAACAATTTAAACAGGCCGGTATGGTACCCGTGGGTGTTAATCCTGAAACCGACCTGGTGGAAATTATGGAAATTGCAGCCCATAAATGGTTTGTTGGCGTACAGTTCCATCCCGAATACCAGAGTACAGTTCTTAATCCTCACCCTTTGTTTGTCGATTTCATAAAAAATTCTTTAGCAAAATAATAAAATGGATAGAAATTCTATAGTTGGGATTCTTTTAATATTTACCATTCTAATCGCATTTTCAATATTTAACCGCCCTTCACAAGAGCAAATCGAAGCTGCGAGAAAACGTCAGGATTCCATTGCACAAGTTGAAGCACAAAGATCTCTTCAACTTGAGCAGCAAAAACAGAAAATTGAAACAGAACAACAAGAAGACCTGGAATTGGCCGATACCATCAAAACCGACAAAAGCCTTCAGGAAAAGATTGATGAGTTAGGTGTATTTGGCAATGCTGCCCTTGGGAATCAGGAATTTTATACCCTCGAAAACAACCTGATGAAAATAACATTCACCAATAAAGGTGGAAGGATTTATTCGGTTGAATTAAAAGACTACCAGACTCACGATTCATTGCCCCTAATCTTATTTGAAGGAGACGATACCAGGTTTGGTATGAATTTTTTTGCACAGAACCGGAGCATTCATACCGATCAATTGTTCTTTTCCCCAACCTTCGGACAAAGTTCTGTTGTTATTAATGGACCGGAAGTTAGAAAAGGCAGTGAAGGCCGGATTAAATTTAATGAGGATAATCCCGGAGAAACCGAAACAATGGTTTTCCGCATGGAAGTAGCGCCGGGCAGATATATGGATTACATCTATACCCTGGACTATAACTCTTATCTTGTTGAATTTAGTGTAAACATGCAGGGGCTGGAGCAATACATTGCCTCAAATCAAAATTATCTGAATTTTACCTGGGGATTTGATGTTCCCCGGCAGGAAAGACCTTCGCGCTTTGGCGAAGACCGATATACCAATATAACCTATAAATTTCATGAGGATGATGTGGATAAACTTTCTCAAAGTAAGTCGGATGAAGAAGATTTAAATACCAGTGTGAAATGGATTGGTTATAAACAGTTGTTTTTTAACTCAACCATCATCGCCAGTGAAACATTTCCAAATGCTTTTGTACAGTCCGAACGATATGAAGAACATCCGGAGTATCTGGCCAACTTCTATTCCGAAATTTCAATACCTTATGAAGGCACTCCCAATGAGAAAATAGATATGCAGTTCTATTTCGGGCCAAACCATTATCAAACTCTCCGGCAATATGGCATCGATCTTGAAAGGCAGGTGGATTTGGGTTATGCCATTGTCAGGCCTGTAAATAAATACCTGATAATTCCTACATTTAATTTTCTAAGAAAATACATTGATAATTTCGGGATCATTATCTTACTTCTGACAATTTTTATTAAAACGATGCTTTTCCCGTTTACCTACAAATCATATATATCACAGGCAAAAATGCGGGCGCTGAAACCTGAAATTGATGAACTAGGTAAAAAATATGGAAATGACAAGCCCATGGAAAAGCAACAGGCTACCATGGCGCTATATAAGAAAGCAGGAGTTAATCCAATGGGCGGATGCCTGCCCATGCTGTTGCAGTTCCCCATCCTTATCGCCATGTTCTTTTTCTTTCCAACATCAATTGAACTCAGACAGGAGAGTTTTTTGTGGGCACATGACTTATCAACCTACGATTCAATTCTCGACCTTCCGTTCACCATACCGTTCTATGGCAATCATGTCAGTTTATTTGTACTGCTGATGACCCTAACCACAATTATTTCCACACGTATGAACCAACAGGTAACATCTACGCAGGGGATGCCGGGTATGAAAACCATGATGTATTTGATGCCGGTTATGTTCCTTTTCATACTGAATAATTATTCATCTGGATTAAGCTACTATTATTTACTGGCTAATGTGATTACTATTGGGCAAACATATATAATCCGTTCATTCATCGATGAAGATAAAATCCGTGCCCAGCTGCAAGTGAATAAGAAAAAACCTGTAAAGAAATCGAAGTTTCAAAAAAGACTTGAAGAGGTAGCCAAACAAAGAGGTGTGCAATTACCAAAAAAATAAATCAAGAGCCGGAAAAAACTTTCCGGCTTTTTTATTGCAGGAAAGATTTGCCCAAAGAAAATGATAATTTTGAATGAACAGTATATATGTGGTGAGGCAGAATTATTTTGCGTTTTAAAAAAGATAGTGTTGATTAGTTTTAAATAGTGTGAATATAAAATTATCCATACTTTTATTGTTGCTTCCTGTTCTGACAGCCTATGCCCAGGGACGATATACCCAGATTTGGAACGTCAATAGTTTTGAATTAAAAATTAATGAAAAAGTTTCTTTTGGGGTTACTGAAAAGATTAGTTATTTACCTGAAGCAGGAAGTTTAAGTCAAAAATCGGGAGATCTGTTTATAAAAAGACATCTTGCCGATTGGTTTGAAATGGGTTTTTCCGGTCGCCTGGTTTGGGCAAAACAAGAAAACAGGTGGCTGGTTGAACAACGTCCCATACTATTCAGTAAACTTTCAACAAAATGGAGAAATCTTGATTTGGATTTTGCAAACCGGCTGGAATACAGAATGTATAAAGGGTTAGACGATTATTTCAGATACCGGCAGATGTTCTTGCTGGAAATGCCACATCTGTTCGATATCTCCTGGTTTAATATTTACCTGGCCGAAGAAAGTTTTTTTCGATTCAATGATAAACAATTTCACCTTATCCGTTTTCACTCCGGCACAAAAATCAGATACAGCCGTACCTTCGAAATGAAATTTTATTATGTGTTGGAAAAAAACAGAAAACCCGCTTCCTGGAATACTTCAGATATTTTAGGGCTGAATCTGAATATGGATTTTTAACTCGTTTAATTTTGTTTCTGATGAAT
This sequence comes from Mariniphaga sp., assembly GCA_041642235.1. Classification (GTDB taxonomy): domain Bacteria; phylum Bacteroidota; class Bacteroidia; order Bacteroidales; family Prolixibacteraceae; genus Mariniphaga. The sequence goes on along the minus strand of JBEPWX010000451.1, from coordinate 79 downwards.
TAAACTTTTGTAACTGAAAAGTGTCGAAAGCACAATAACTTTAAAAATAATCACGATGAAAAAAATTGGAATCGTATTT
>JBEPWX010000450.1:0-3600 GCA_041642235.1 Mariniphaga sp. | reverse complement strand
ATTTTCTGGACAGGGTATACAGGCATGAAAGGCCAAATATGTTTCTGGCAGGCTTTATGCCTTTCCTGAAGGAAAACATCCAATATGAATACTGTTCACTCCTGGTGAAAAATGCCTTTGATTTGTTCATTACACGAAACGTAGCACAATATAAGGAGTACGAAAGGTTACCTGTAGGTATTGCAGGTTCCGTTGCCTGGTATTTTCAGGAACAACTCAATGCTGCATTTATGAACAGAAAACTCTCTTCCGTTAAAATTGTAAAAGACCCATTGTTAAACCTGATGAAATATCATTTGCAACAAGTATTAAAATGAGCAGTATAACCGAATCAGAATCCTCTTACAAAAATCTCGAGAAAATGAGCATCCGGGAGTTGCTGGCAGGCATACATAATGAAGATAAAAAAGTATTGCCTGCAGTAGAAAAAACCATCCCTCAGATTGAAAAGCTGGTAGCTGAAATTGTACCAAGGATAAAAAAAGGAGGCCGCTTGTTTTATGTGGGAGCAGGCACCAGCGGCAGGCTTGGTATACTCGATGCTTCAGAAATTCCCCCCACTTATGGTGTAGGTTACGATCTGGTAATTGGGATTATTGCGGGAGGTGACCAGGCAATCCGTAAAGCAGTGGAATCGGCCGAAGATGATGAAAACCTGTCGTGGCAGGAGTTACAAAAATTTACTATCAGCACATCCGATACGGTGGTAGGCATAGCTGCATCGGGGCGTACTCCTTATGTTACAGGTGCAGTAAAAAATGCACGGGCTAATGGTATCCTTACAGCATGTATCACCAGCAATCCCGGTTCTGAGCTTGCCCAAAATGTGGATTTCCCCATAGAAGCTGTTGTGGGACCAGAATTTGTCACCGGAAGCACCCGTATGAAAGCAGGCACTGCCCACAAGCTTATCCTGAACATGATTACCACTACCCTGATGATTCAACTGGGGCGGGTAAAAGGTAATAAAATGGTAAACATGCAGCTCACCAATAAAAAACTGGTTGAGCGGGGAATCAGAATGATTATGGAAGAATTGAAGTACTCTGAAACCAAAGCCCGGCGACTGCTTTTACTGCATGGTTCCGTGCAGAAAGTTATGGAAGCAGCAGGAGAAAAAAAAACGGAATAATAAAATCAGGGGAAAAATTTAATATATTTGTCTTAATTAACTAAAAGCACTCAAATGTTGTGAAACAAGAATATTAAAGATAATCATCTCCCTGCAATTCCTGCAGGTTTATGGTTTAGTTGGTTTAGGTTTTCCCGGGAAACCGGGAGTAAAAAGGCTGTCAAGGGACAGCCTTTTCTTTTTTTATCCGGTATTCCTCAGGCAACTGAATAAAGTATTTACCAGAATATAATGGATCTCTAATCTTGTTTATAAAAATTATACTATAGCAGAATCAAAATGATTAATATAAGCAGTAACAGCATGAACAACACAAATTGATTGCGAACAAATAATCCAAGCAGAATAAGTATTTCCACTTCTTCGTTAAAAGTCGTGTATAATTCGATTTCGCCTTTTTCTTTGGTTAAAAAGGATTGAGAGTTATAAGTAATAATTTCTGTGCCGTTAAACTTCCACGACCATCTTGACTGCCAGAAGTTCTGTATCTCAAGTTCGAACCGTTTGCCGTTTATTACGACATCGCTTCGTGGATTGAACAGGTTAATCATCACCATCCCCAACAGCGACTGATCGTTGGCATCATAAATTTCAAGCTTCGATTGAAAAAACTCACGGTTCAGCGTAAACAGCCTTCCGGCAATTATTGCCTGTGCTTTTGAACTTATCATATTCTCCCATTGGATGCTACCTATAAGTTCTTCACCCCGTCTGATTTCAAGCTTCGGTCCTAAAACATCTTTCGACCATTGCAGTTTTTCCATCCTTACCCATTGAATTATAAAAACGCAAGTTAGGAAAATCTGTTGAAAAGAGAAGGTGAAAAAAAGTTAAGCAAATAGCTGTTGAACTATTCCAAAGCAACAGAGCCAGAATAGCCCTTAGCTTAAATCCTGTTTTACAAATTAATAAAATGCCGGCTCCAAGGGAAGCCGGCAAATTATTATGGCAATTAATCTAGTAATTTGTTAATACAAAGATTAATTTATTCAGGCATTAATACTTCATCAATTACATGAATCACTCCATTTTTACCTTCAATATCAGCGGCAACTACATTACTGTCATTGATTTTTACACCTTCCGACAAATCAATTTTAAGTGTATTGCCTTCATTCAATGTGCCTACAGTGGTATTCGATAAATCGGTTGACATTACTTTTCCAGGAACCACATGGTAGGTAAGTATAGGCGTCAACTGCTCTGATGTCAGGTCTTTAATTCCTGATACCCCAAGCCGGCTGAAAAGGCTTTCGAATGCTGCATTTGTTGGGGCAAATATTGTAAAAGGACCTTCAGCACTTAAAGCTTCGCCCAGGCCTGCTTTAGTAACTGCTTCCACCAGGATGGAAAAGTCAGGATTACCCACTGCAATTTCAACTACTGTTGAATTCGGAACTTTCGATTCTTCTACTTCAAACAATTCTGCATCGAGCATCCAGTTTTCCAATACCAGGGACTCATTTGTATAATCTGTAATAAATTCTGAACTTCTTATTTCCGATGCGAATGCTGTGGAAGTTCCGGCTGCCACTAATAATGCTGCTGCAATGTTTCTAATTTTTGTTTTCATAACACTTAATTTTAAAATTTGTAAAATAATTTTCTGTTCTATTATGGTGTTTCAGCGGCAATCTGCCTCTGAATATTGTTTTTGTATTTATTATTCTGGTATCAGTACCTGATCGATAACGTGAATTACTCCGTTTGTTCCCTGTATGTCGGCAGCCACCACCGAGCTTTCGTTAATTTTAACACCTGAGCTTAAATCAATGGTCAGATTTTTGTCTCCGCTTAGTGTTCCTACATCACCTGAGGCCAGTTCCGTAGAAAGAACATTACCAGGCACCACATGATACATTAAAATTGGAGTCAACTGCTCAGCAGTCAGATCATCAATTGTTGTTATGCCCAACTGGCCAAATAATACTTCAAATGCATCATTTGTAGGAGCAAATACAGTAAATGGTCCTTCGCTGCTAAGTGCATCAACCAAACCGGCTTTTACTACAGCCTGAACGAGCGTTGTAAAATTATGATTCGCAAGAGCAATATTCACAATTGTAGGAGGAAGTATCACTTTATCAACCACGTGAATCACACCATTGCTTCCTTCAATGTCAGCTGTGGTTACCGAAACAGAATTATTGATCTTCACTCCGGAACCGGTTTCGATGTACATGGAAACACTGTTGTTATCGTAACTCGATAAGGTTGAAACATATCCTGTACTTAAACCGGAAGACAAGACCTTTGCGCCTATAACATGATAGGTAAGAATTCTTGTCAAATCAGCTACCGGAATTTCATCAAGAGATGATAGTCCAAGGTCCCCCAACAGGGCTTCGAAAGCATCATCAGTCGGTGCAAATACGGTAAGATTGTTTTCTGAACTTAAAAAATCAGCGAGACCTGCCTTCTGTGCTGCCTCTATTAAAATACTGAAGTTACCTGCATCAGCGGCTACT
>JBEPWX010000449.1:0-3614 GCA_041642235.1 Mariniphaga sp. | reverse complement strand
TCCAGTACCTCGCCCCGGCGAAAGCTAAATGACTGCATACCTTGCCGGTCGGGGGAAGCAAATACAAAATCAAGCACTGCTTCACCCGAAGGTGACGGAATAGCCTTACGTTCGGCATGAGAAATGAATCCTATTGTTTTTACCTTTATCTTTTCATCATTCACTTTGAAACCTGCAGAAAATTGTCGGGGTGTGAGTTCCGAAAAACGCACATCCTCTTCTTCTGTCTGCCCGTCAAGACCGGCAAAAAAATAAGCTTTTGAAGAAAGAATATGGCCGGCACTTTCATTCTCACGAATATGCATGGTTCCTTCAAAACTGAGCCACCGGGTAATGGCAGCCCCTAAAAGCATAACCAAAAACGAGAGGTGAAATAATCCCATAGTGAATCTGCGCTTGTTCAGCAACCGATACTTTATAAGATTATTTAGCAGATTAAGTGCAAACAATACCCATATCAGCTCAAACCACCAGGCACTGTATACCAGGGAACGCGCTGCAGGAGTGCCGTGACTGCTTTCTACAAAAGTGGCTACAGCCATTGAAAATGCGAGAACTAAAAACAAAAATGCCATAAATGGCATGGAAGTCAAAAATGAATATATTTTCTTCATCGGTACAGTTTCAATTAACGCGCTGAAAATAGTTCATTTTACCAACATGGCAAAAAAGCAGGACAAAAAAAGGAGCAAAAGGTATTTTATTTAAAACTGAATAATGGCTCTCTGTTACTTCGCAGGATTCAGCAACTGATTATACTTTCGTTCCGATGCTTGCTTTAATTCATGCAACTGCATTTCCATTCCTGTATTCAGATTTTTCTGAAAATAACTTTTAAATAGATAAGGTAAAACACCCTGAAGACTTTCTTCAGCTTTTACAATAGTAAAGTCGCCATTCTTTGAAAAAAACCAGTTATGAACAGCATATGCACCCCATGTTTTACCAGTCCATCCAAATAAAGCATTCTCTTTATTGGTATGAATTTTAGATTTAAAAAAGATTCCATCTGCTTTCCATTTAAATACAGCTCCTTCTCTCAATTCTCCCTGCAATTCCGATTTGGTCACATTTTTTTGCCATGCCGGCCAGCTGTTTATGTCGGTAAGTACCTCCCAAACAACATTCACCGGTGCTGAAACTGTAATTGATTTTTTTGAAATTACCGGTGCCTTTTCATTTAGTGTAATATTCATATCGTTCTGCTTAAAAAAACTCTTTAGGATGCTCAATCACACCGGATATACCTTTTAAAGCATCATCTGCCAGCTCCGCTACCATGCCGCATTCATCGGGGACTTCAATTGGGAACCGTATTCCAAAATCACTTGCTTTTTTATAGCCAAACCTCGGGTAGTAATCCGCATGCCCTACCAAAACCACAGAAGTAAAACCCAGCTCACGGGCAATACGGTGCGCCTCTTCAATTAACCTGCTTCCGATTCTCTTGTTTTGAAATTCGGGCAAAACAGCTACAGGTGCCAAACCAAGCGTCATAAAAACCTGATCGGTACTTTTAATTTTTGCCCTTGTCAGCAATATGTGCCCTACAATTTGGCCATTAACTTCAGCCACAAGCGACAGTTCAGGAACAAATGATTTCGATTTTCTCAATCTTTCCACCAGAAATTGTTCATCGTGATTACTAATTTTCAACTCTTTGAATGCTTGTTCAACTAACGAAAATACAGCCGCATAATCAGTCTGGCTTTCCTGCCGGATAATATCATTCATTTTAGTATAATTGATATTTTTCTATTTCAATCGATCATTATTTAAAATTAGGTATAAATTTGAATCCCTGAATAGATTTCTGAAATTATTCCTTTAACTAAATTGCTACATCAATCCACAGCGAAAAATCCCCTTCTGCCATTGTCAGGAAATTAGATGTTCATTTACAGATCCGAATTAACCTGAACCAACAAATGCTTTCCATATTAAATTATCTGGCAACCACATATTCACGTTTCACACAAAAAGCAGATATATAAAGCACTAAAATTAAAAACATTACATTAATTATTAAACATATCTGTTTAAAATTTTACATCGTTTTTTTTAGTCCGCATTAAAATCATTAAATTTTCAATTTTCTGGTTGTGCATCTATAATCTTAAAGCAGTATTCAATACCATACAAAGAGCATACATAGTACAGAGTAAATTCAATTAAACCTGAAGTTAATCTGTCCCTGGTATATGGAGATTACAGGTAAGTAACTGAAAAATGAAGATAAAATACCATTCAACAGGATGTATCCGGATTTTTTATCCGAAGCTACTTTTATTTTAGACCAAACCCATACAGCTGCACCTTATATGAACATAACTATTTTCGGTTTTTAATAGTGTACGTATGTCATTTATCAAATCATTACTAAAAAACAATTCCTTTCATATTATTTCCAATATGAGACTTATTCCCACTGCAAATCAAACTTCGCAATCCACTTGTTTGGTTGGTGGTTTTTAATTAACTTAGTGGTATCAAAAATCATTAAATACCTGCAACCGTTATGAAAAAATTTGTTCCAGTTGGAATTCTTATCTTTTCGGCGCTGTCTGTAATTGTTATATTAAGTTTTAAACTTCCCCGGCAGGAAGAAGATAATAAACAAGGTACATTAAGTTACAATGATTTTAAGAAGCCTGAATACTGCCAGTCGTGCCACAACCAGTTTTACCAGCAATGGAGCCAGGCGATGATGTCACAGGCGTATACCCATGAGTGGGATGAGATTGAATATTTCAAACTGGCGGTACCTCATGCGGAAGCTGACCCTGCCATGAAGGAGGCTGCTGATGGCTGCAACGGCTGTCATACACCTATGGCATATCTTGCCGGCGATGTTCCTCCTCCACTTCCTTCAGAAAATTCACGGGCTAACGAGTCGGTTTCATGTGAGGTTTGCCACCTGATAAAAGGTATTGAAGGGGATACTGCCTACAATTTCAACTGGGTGATTGAACCAGGCAGGACCAAGTACAGCTCACGCAAAGGGGAAATTGAATCACCCGATCATAAAATCGTGGAAACCGATCTTTTCAGCGATACAAAAATCTGCGGAAGCTGCCACAATGAAAAAAGCCCCTTTGGTACCTGGGTAAAATCCACCCAATTGGAATGGGAAGCAGGACCCTATGCAAAAGAAGGTGTAATGTGCCAGGATTGCCACATGCCATCGGCTCAAATGGCTACTGCCAAAATGGGAGCTGTTTATCCGGATGCAAAAATGCATTTGTTTAACGGGGCACACGATCCAGGTAAAGTTAGAGGTACTATTGAAATAAGAATCCAACCCGACATCAGAGAAACTGTACCTGGAGAACCTGTTGTTTTCACCGTTACCCTTTTTAATCAGAAAACGGGTCATAAATTTCCGACAGGATCGGTTGAAGATCGCATCGTGTGGTTGCATGTGGAAGCAAAAGATGAAAAAGGCAAAATATACCACATCCCTGTTGATAAGAAAGGCTTTGAAGGTGAGGAATATACCATAGCAAGCGATGTACTTGCATACCAGGATATGGGGGTGCCGCTTGGAATTGAAAATTTCGAAGGAGTAAGAAGGGAGGAAGTACCCATTGGGGACAGAATATTCAGGATGCCTT
>JBEPWX010000448.1:0-3648 GCA_041642235.1 Mariniphaga sp. | reverse complement strand
GCTTTCAATGAATACTGTTAAGCATCATACCGATTTATCGGAAATACCCGAGTCGGTTAAAGACTGGGCCAGCTTTTATTTAGTGGATGTACCTGCCCCGGTATCGGCAGTATCGGCTATTGCCAACCTGTTGTTTTCAGGCAAACCATATAATGCTGTCCGTTTTATTTCGGATTCCTTCTCAGTCAGGTTAAAAGAATTGCTGATACAAAACCATTTCGATATTGTACAACTTGAAGGGCTATATGTATGTCCTTATATTCCTGTTATCCGGAAATATTCCAATGCAAAGATTGTGTACCGGGCTCATAATATAGAGCACGAAATCTGGGAAAGGACCGCTGCTATTACAAAAGGGCTCAGAAAAATTTATCTTCACATACTGGCAAAGCGGATAAAAATTTTTGAAAAAGAATTCATCAATAAATACGATTTACTCGTACCAATTACCGAACGCGATCGTATTATTCTTGATAAGATGGGAAACATAAAACCTACCCATGTTTCACCAACAGGAATAGATACCAAACAATTGATACCACACGCTAAAAATCTTGAATACCCTTCGGTTTTCCATATTGGTTCGCTGGAATGGGCACCCAACCAGGAAGGGTTATTATGGTTTGTAGAAAATTGCTGGCCTAAAATACATGCAAAATTTCCGGAACTTAAATTTTACATTGCCGGCCGTCAGGCTCCTGATTGGCTGGTACGAAGGTTTAATGCACCCAATATTGTTTATCTGGGTGAAGTGGATGATGCCTATCAATTTATGAATTCAAAGGCAGTAATGGTAGTGCCTCTTTTCTCAGGCAGTGGAATGCGTATAAAGATTATTGAAGGTATGGCACTGGGAAAATCTATAGTCACTACCCCTGTTGGTACGGAGGGTATTTCAACACAATCGGAAAAAAATATAATTATTGCCGACAATGAACATGAATTTATTGATGGTGTGGAACGGTTGATTTCAAATAAAAAATTGTTTCATGATATTGGGAGCAATGCTATCGAGTACATTCATGAAAAATTTGATAATTTAGCCCTTGCTTGTGCTCTTACCGATTTTTATAAAAAGAACATTGAATGATTCTGACTGTTGCATTCTGGATATTATTAATCATACTGGTTTACACATACATAGGATACCCTGTTATATTGTGGGTTCTCGTTCAGATTAAAAAAAAGTTTCTACCCGATAAAAACAGGTATAACAGGCAGTATGAGCCGGAAGTATGCTTGTTTGTAACGGCCTATAATGAAAAGGATTTTGTAAGGCAAAAGGTTGAGAACTCCCTTCAACTCGATTATCCGCATGAAAAGGTACAGTATCTGTGGGTAACCGATGGTTCAGATGATGAAACTCCCGATTTGTTGAGACAGTATCCTCACAATGAGGTGTATCATAATCCGGAACGCAGGGGCAAGATGCATGCAATGAACCGTGGGATGAATTATGTAAAAGCTCCGGTTGTTATTTTCTCTGATACAAATACTTTACTTAACCGAAACGCCATTCGCGAAATTGTGGCCTGCTTTAGCGTTGACCGTATTGGTTGCGTTGCGGGAGAAAAGCGTATTGTAGAGCATTCTGCCGACATAGCATCGGCAGCAGGGGAGGGACTTTACTGGAAGTTTGAGTCGTGGATTAAGAAATTGGATGCGGAACTGAATTCTGCTGTAGGTGCAGTAGGTGAACTGTTTGCAATTCGTCGTGAATTGTTTGAAGAAGTTGAATCCGATACCATTCTTGATGATTTTATTATTTCCCTTCGCATCGCCCGGAAAGGATATAAAATTGCTTATACGCCCGGAGCCTATGCTGAAGAAACTGCCTCTTTGAATGTAAAGGAGGAGTTAAAACGAAAAATAAGGATTGCTGCAGGAGGTATGCAAAGCTTCCTCCGATTGAAGTCACTTCTGAATCCTTTCCGCTTTGGTGTTCTGTCGTGGCAATTTTTTTCTCACAAAGTAATGCGTTGGACATTGGCACCAATCTCTCTTTTCCTGCTGTTCATAATTAATGGATTGCTTATTGCCAGGAATGACATTCCCAACTTTTATCACTTCTTTTTTTACCTTCAATTGATCTGTTACCTGCTGGCAATATTTGGCTGGATTTTTGAAAACCAGCGGCTTCGGATGAAAATGCTATTCGCACCTTATTATTTTGTATCGATAAACTATGCCTCCGTTTTAGGTATCTTCCGATATTTTAGAGGAAAACAGTCGGTGCAGTGGGAAAAGTCAAAACGAGCAGGGGTTGTTTAATTATAACAATCAGAAACTCGATTTTTTTTACTGAAGTGACTTTTATCATTGATGCTTCATAGTAAAGTAATCACTTACATTTTCGATTATTTATTGTAATTTTGCCACTGTTAAAAAAGGATGAGGATAATGACAGATATTAAGCTGAACACGATTCCGGAAGCGATTGCAGCAATAAAGAAAGGAGAACTTGTAATTGTTGTTGATGATGAGGATCGGGAAAATGAGGGAGATTTTATCGTGGCTTCAGAACTTATTACCCCTGAAAAAATCAATTTCATGACCATTCACGGAAGGGGTTTAATTTGTGTGGCATTAACTGAAAAACGATGCGAAGAGCTTAACCTTGATTTAATGGTTGGCCAGAATACTTCCCAACACGAAACACAATTTACTGTATCGGTCGATGCACTTGGTCCTGATGTTTCAACAGGCATTTCTGCCCACGACAGGGCAAAAACCATTAAAATGCTTGTCGACAGGGATACCCGGGCCGAGCAATTAGCACGACCCGGACATATATTTCCACTTAAAGCCAAAAACCGCGGCGTACTGCGACGAAGCGGTCATACTGAAGCAGCTGTTGATTTGGCACGGTTGGCAGGATTATATCCTTCCGGAGTGCTGGTGGAAATAATGAACGACGATGGTTCAATGGCGCGTCTCCCACAATTAGCCGTTATGGCTAAAAAGTTTGATCTTAAGCTTATTACAATTAAAGATCTGATTTCTTTTTTGTTTCAGAGTGAAAGTCTGATTGAACGAGGTGAGGAGGTAACAATGCCAACCCGCTTTGGCGGATTCAAGATTATTCCATTCAGACAGAAGTCGAATGGTGCTGAACATGTAGCCCTGATTAAAGGTGAATGGCATGCCAATGAATCCATTCTTGTGAGGGTACATTCTTCCTGTATGACCGGTGATATTTTTGGTTCATTGCGATGCGAGTGTGGCGATCAGTTGCATAAATCAATGTCGATGATAGAAAAAGCAGGCAAAGGTGTTATTGTATATATGATGCAGGAAGGCCGTGGAATTGGTCTGCTTAATAAAATTGCTGCATACAAGCTTCAGGATCAGGGATTAGATACAATCGAAGCTAACCTCCACCTTGGATTTAAAGCAGATGAAAGGGATTATGGTGTCGGTGCTCAGATTCTTCGTAACCTTGGAGTTACCAAAATGCGTCTACTGACAAATAATCCTGTGAAACGTGTTGGACTTGAAGGGTTTGGGTTGGAAGTTGTGGAAATTATTCCTATCGAAATTGAACCTAATGTCCATAATCAAAAATACCTGAAAACAAAACGTGACCGTATGGGACATCACCTCAAAAACTTCAATTACGATAAATAATTGATTCATTTTCTCCGTATT
>JBEPWX010000447.1:0-3650 GCA_041642235.1 Mariniphaga sp. | reverse complement strand
ATTATTTAATCTCCGTCATGAAAAAAATCCCGATGATTATGAAATATTAAAAACCGACTCCATTCTTTTTCAGTTAAAAAAACAACGCGATGAATTGAATCAATATCTGGAAAGAAACTACATCGACTATTATGACATGAAATATTCCAACTCAATGATCAGTATTTCTGATGTTCAGCAAAATCTTAAAAGCAATGAAGTGATGATTGAGTATGTTTTAAACGAAAACGATACGGTTCCTGAAATTTATGCTTTTATATTTACGAATAACCAAATCAAATTTAGCAAGTTAAATGCCGATTCTACATTTATTTCTTCGCTTGAGGAAACCTTCAGGTTTATATCAAATCCTGCATACCTGTTTACCCGCAATAACACTTCAAAACAATTTTGTGTAAAAGCACATTACCTCTACCAAATATTGCTGCAACCTTTTGCAGAACTGATTCAAAAGAAGAAAATAATAATCGTTCCAGACGGCAAGCTCAATTATCTTCCGTTTGAAGCATTACTGACAGAAATGCCTGATACTTCTGGCCTGGTGCAATTTAATAGTCTGCCTTACCTCATCCTCAACCACACCATCAACTACTCCTATTCAGCAAATCTTCTTTTCAGGTTTGAAAATCAGAACAGGCAGGCAAAAAACAGGCTATTGGCATTTGCCCCTGAATATAATTCAGATACAGTTCATTTTGATTCAGAAAGTTTAGTACTAATACCTTTACCTGGTATACAACGTGAAGTTAACTTAATTGCCAATGAAGTAAATGCCAGGTTGTTCAAAGGAACAGAAGCTACTGAGAAAAATTTCAGGGAAGAATGTAAAAATCATGACATCCTTCATCTGGCTATGCATGCCTTTATTAATGATTCACTGCCAGCATATTCCAGGTTCGCCTTCACACAAAATAATGATACTGTTTCTGATAACGATGGATGGCTTAATACTGCTGATATTTACAATCTTGACCTCGATGCAAGGCTGACTGTTTTAAGTGCCTGCAACACCGGTAGAGGTAATTTAAAAAAGGGAGAAGGTGTAATGAGCCTTGCCAGAGGATTCTTATATGCAGGATGTCCTTCTATTGTTATGTCATTATGGGAAGTTGAAGATAATGCTGGAACAGAGATTATGCATTCTTTCTATAAAACACTAAAAAAAGGCCGAAATATCGATGATGCATTGCGACAGGCGAAGCTTCAGTATCTTGAAAATGCCAATCCTCGATTAGCCCACCCTCATTATTGGTTAGGCTATGTCAGTATCGGCAATTCCGATTCACTATTCAGAAGTTATGATTTATACTTCTTTGGACTACTTATCCTTGCTCTTGGAGGACTTACCGCAGATCAAATACTACATTTCAGAAAATCCGAAAAAAAACGCTATAAGAGAAAGTAGAATGTGTGGTTTTCAATTACGACCTTATCTAATCAGATTATCTTCATGTTTTAGAACTAAATGTGTGGTTTCAAGTTTAATGTCGTATCTAATTTAATGCGATAAACCTTCAATAACTTAAAGAACGTTGAGAATGTGTTTTTTCAAGTTTAACAATGAATTTATTTTAATGAATACCTTGTTTTTCTAAGTACAGATTTAGCATCAGCAGCATAAAATCCATTCCGATTGATGATTGCCAGTAGCTGAGTTTTTGCATCTTCTTTATTTCCAAGTTTTATATAGCATAATGCTTTATACCATTCAGCCTCTTCAACAAAAATATTATCACCATGTTTAACTACCTGGGTATATTCAGGAATTGCCTCTTCAAATTTTCCAAGATTCTGTAATGTTGAAGCTTTATAAAACTGGTATACAAATTTCTCATCCTTTTCTATTATTGCCTGATCATATAAAACAATCGCCTTTTCATATTCTCCATCAACAAAGAAATTGTTTGCCTTTTGAAGAATGTTTAAATCGGAAGCAACAGCCCTCTGAGGAGCCCATTGAGGTACCTCAAAATAATCTTCATATATACGTCCGGCATTTCCTATATGATTACTAAAGAAGCCGGCAGACATGATTAAAATAACTGCAACAGCCACTCCTGCCCTCCACCAGCTGGCATATCGTATATTAGAATCAGGAACAATTGATCTGATTTCCTTGCTTTGTAAATCTTGATTTACCTGCTCAAGCTTATCTCTTAAAGTAAAAATATCCCTTTCACCAATCGAACTATCAATACTTTTTCGTAATGTCACTTCAGCTTTTAAATCAGAGTTTTCATTAAGTTCGGCAAGAAATTCACATAATTCTTTCTCATTAAGTTCTCCATTAATAAATTCCTCTATCTGAAGTTCAGATGCATTCCAGGAGGTTTGAGTTCCGGTTAATCGTTCAAGTTCACTCCTGAGATTCATTACATCCGGTTCAAGAATGGCATTCTCAAGTTCCCGATGAAGTTTAACTTCCCTTTGCAAAATAGTGTTCACAGTCAGTTCTTGCTTAAACCGCTCCAGTTCGCTTCCGGTTAGTTCTCCGTTTATATATGAATCTACTTCTTCTGCAGAACATTGTTCCCGAACTGAAGCAGAAACTTTTGAGATTGTTTCTCTAAGATTGATAATATCTTTTTCAAGAATAGCTTCTTCCAGGCCATTTGAATCGAAATCAATTTCCTCAAATTCATCGGAGAGAATTTCCTCATCAATATTCGATAAATTTTGTTCACGGAAAAATTCATGTATGTACTCATTTGAAACCAGCTCATGTTGGTAAATGTGAGCTTTGGGAAGAGAATCATAAAAATTTAGTAATTCTTCAGGTGAGAGAGTCTCGGAAAGTTGCTGAAAATCTTCAAATCCTTCCAGAAGTTCAAATGGGTTTGATTCGTTTCCTGATTGTTCGGCAACTGATTGTAGTTTTCCCCGCAAGGTTAACACATCTTTTTCACTAATCGCCGATTGAAGTGTCTTTTCAAATTTCACTTCGTCCTTTAATTCGTTGTCGAATTTAAGTTCGGCTTCAAAATCGTTTTTTTCGGATTGATTAAGGCTGTCCATGCAATAATCTTCAATCCATTCAAGGAGTTTTGTTTTAGGTATCATCTTCAAGTATTTTTTTAAATTCTGTATCCTGCTTTATACGGCTAATCAGAAGTTCCTTGCATTTAAACTTCCGTTTCTTAGCATATTTTTCGCCCTTATATCCCATGATACGGGCAATTTCACTCAACGGAACTTTTTCAAAAAACAGTTGCAATAACTTTTGACAATCGGTACTCAGGGATCTAAAATGTTTCTGGTATAAACCATACCTTTCATTTTTTTCTACCAACTCCACCAGGTTATCATCATATATATCTTCCTGAAATGGCAAGGTATCATTCAATTTTTCCTGCTCTATTCTCCGTTGTTCAAGTTGTTTAAGCCATATAAACCGACAGACAGAAAAAAGATATCCCTGAAAAGAACTTGTTTCGAACACCAAATCACTCTCTTTCAACTTTCTGTAAATGACAATTATTGCTTCCTGAAACACATCATTTGCATCATCTTCTGTTCCACTATTTTTTTTGATGAATATATTCACCTTAAAATAGAACTGCTTATAGATGTATTGCAAAATTAAATTGTCATGTCTTTATCCCTCTTAGGATTTGCTCGTCACTGTAATTTTTCATGTTCGTCTATTATAT
>JBEPWX010000446.1:0-3660 GCA_041642235.1 Mariniphaga sp. | reverse complement strand
AGACACAAATAAGGAAGGAATTGGATTTTTTAAGTGAAATGGATATTAACGACCCCCCGGTTTTTATATGCAACAATCATAAAAATGGAACCCCTACAAATGAAGATGAATTGAATCATCATCCGCTACATGCGAAAGCTATAAAGAAGAAGGCGGAAGAGGTGGGGTTGGAAGCTATTGTATATGCTCCTGCACTTGGAATCATCGATCCTTCAGGTAAGGATCTGGTAAACTTCTTTCTGGAAAAACTTTTCTTACATAAATAATAAACAGGAAATAAAGAAAATTATTTCCTGTGAAACAACGAATAAAAAAATAACACATTTTTGCATTCGAAACAGATAAAACAAATTAACAATGAAAGTTTTAAAATTTGGAGGTACTTCAGTTGGAACACCCGATAATATGCGGTCAGTTATTGAAATTATTACCAATGGAGAGCAGAAGATAGTTGTGCTGTCGGCGATGTCGGGTACCACTAATGCGCTTGTTGAAATATCAAACCTTCTTTGGAAAAAGAATCGTGATACAGCAGGTATGGCTATTAGTAAACTGGAGTCAGGTTATAAGTTGGTCGTGAGTGAACTTTTGGCTCGGGATGAAAATAAGGAAGAAGGATTAAAAGTTGTTGATGCATCATTTGATACTATAAAATCGTATACTTCCGGAAAATTTTCCCAGGCAGGTGAAAATACCATATTGGCTCAGGGAGAGTTGATATCAACCCAGCTTTTTACATTGTTGATGCAGGAATTGGGACATGATGTGAAATTACTTCCTGCATTGGAATTTATGAAAATTGATGAGGAAAAGGCTGCCGATATGAACTATATCAGACAACATATTAAGAAAGTTATGGATGAAACAGGCCCTGCTACTTATTATATTACACAAGGCTATATTTGTCTAAATGCAGCTAATGAAATAGATAATCTTCAGCGTGGCGGAAGCGATTATACGGCTTCTTTGATTGGTGCTGCAATTGGAGCAGAAGAGATTCAGATATGGACTGATATTGATGGTTTTCACAACAATGATCCCCGATACGTGGAAAATACGAGTAAGATAGAAAAATTATCCTTTAATGAGGCTGCAGAGTTGGCTTATTTTGGGGCTAAAATATTACATCCGCAAACCGTTTTCCCTGCACGTGTGCATAATATCCCTGTGAGGTTAAAAAATACAATGAATCCTTCCGACAGTGGAACATTAATTACTTCCAAAGTTTCGGGTGCGGGAATTAAAGCTGTAGCAGCAAAAGATGGCATTACTGCTATTAAAATACGCTCCGACAGGATGTTGATGGCCTATGGGTTCTTAAAGAGTGTTTTTCATGTTTTCGAAACATTTAAAACACCTATCGATATGATATCCACTTCTGAGGTTGCAGTTTCTCTTACCATAGACAATACTGAACATTTGAAGAAGATTTTAAACGAATTGGATAAGTTTGGAACAGTGGAGGTAGATAAAAATATGACCATCATTTGTATTGTGGGAGATATAATAAGTGAAGAAAAAGGATTTGCCTCAAGAGTATTCAATGCACTTGATGGAATTCCGATACGAATGATATCTTATGGGGGAAGCCGTTATAATATATCTGTGCTGGTGCCGAATTCTCGCAAAGAAACCACACTCCGGGCTTTGAGCAGAAATTTACTTAACACTGAAGAGTAGAATTTTATTCGTAAACAATAAAAAAAACCGGCCACTGACCGGGTTTTTTATTGGGTGGAAGACCGGACTTGAACCGGCGACCTCTGGAACCACAATCCAGCGTTCTAACCAACTGAACTACATCCACCATCTGTTTTGCGGCTGCAAATATAATATTTTATTCTTTTTTGCATATGAAAAAATAGAATTATGCGGTTGATTTTATTTGAAAAATTAATTTTGAAGAAAAGCTTGTAACTATGAATAAGATACTTTTCAAATTAATTGTATGTTTTGGTGAAGTTCTTTGGGATATGTTGCCGGATGGTGCCCAGCCGGGCGGGGCTCCGTTGAATGTTGCTGTTCATCTCAAAAAACACGGAATAGATCCCTGGTTGGTTAGCCGTATTGGGACAGATGATGAAGGGAAGAAACTAAGACAGTTCCTTTCTGACTCAGGGCTTAACCTGAGTTGTTTGCAGGTAGATGATGAACTGCCAACAAGTAAAGTACTGGTGCATCTTGATGCTCATAAGAATGCAACCTATGAAATTTGTGAACCGGTAGCATGGGATAATATTCAATTGACAGACAATTTGAAAGAACTGGCAGCAAAAGCCGGCCTTATAATTTTTGGTTCGCTGGCTGCACGAAACGAAACAACCAGGGGTGTACTTAATTACTTACTGGAGAATACACCTGCAATAAAGTTTCTTGATGTCAATTTACGGACTCCCTATGATAAACGTGACTGGATTGAAACCTTGTTGCACAAGGCTGATTTTGTAAAGCTAAATGACGATGAACTTGCAAGAATTGCAAAATGGAATAATGTATCAGGAAATGAAACTGAATTGCTACGCTGGTTGTCGAAGTTTTTTAGCTGCCAGTGTGTATGTGTTACCCGGGGAGCAAACGGGGCATTGCTTTTATTGGAGGACCAGATAATTCAGCATCGTGGTTTTAAGGTGAACGCGGTGGATACTGTCGGTGCAGGGGATGCTTTTCTGGCAGGGTTGGTAGTGCAATTGTCGGAAGAAAAATCACCAGAGGAAGCATTGGAGTTTGCTTGTGCAACCGGAGCTTTTGTTGCATCCCGAAGCGGAGCAGTTCCTATTTATTCGAAGGATAATATTGAGTCGATGTTCAGGTAATTTTTTACCGACTTTATTTTTTTATTTTGTAAAGCTTCCACCAAGGAGTGGTAGGTGACTCATGGTGTTCCCAATGGTAGCCAAAAAAATAGCAGGAAAGCATTGCAATTAAATGGTTTTTAGGAAGTGTACGTGAATTATGAGGTAGCATATTCTCATTAAAAGGCCTTCGGTGGGGAAGATAAGTTCCAAAGAAAAAGAGCTGAAATGTGGATAGAATTGACGGGAGAACCCAAAAGATGATTAGTCTCATTTCTGTAAACCAAATAAGCAGCACATTAAAGGCAATGGCCATGTACAGGATTTGCCACCAGGTTATGTAATTTTTCATGAAGATAAACCACCAAACAAAAAAGTTGTTGCTGTGTGGTGAAAAATCTGGATCTTTTTCGGTGGCAGGGAACCGGTGATGCAGGTAATGCTTATTTGAAAGTTGCCTGTAGGAAAGGAAGGCAAACAATGTAGTAGCCAGATGCCCCATGAAGTTATTCAGTTTTCGGTTGCGGGCTACAGTTCCGTGCATGGAATCATGTGCCGTTATAAATAATCCGGTATATAAAAAAGTCTGAACAAGTATATGGAGGTAGAATAATGGTGATTGAAAGTTAATCTCTGCAAAAAACAAGAGGTAGAGCAAATGCCCAAGCCATAGAATTATTACTGTAGTTGCAATTAGAATACCCATAACCTCAAAAATTGATTGAGGTAAGTTAAGCTATTTTTTTAGAAATTAAGAACCTCCTTTAGGTTTTTATATCCTGTTTTACTTACTTTCAGTTTGGTTTTATCATGCAGAATTATTATATATGATTCCTTTTCGTACTGCTGAATTTCATGGATTTCTTCT
>JBEPWX010000445.1:0-3674 GCA_041642235.1 Mariniphaga sp. | reverse complement strand
AAAATCAGGATTATCGTTCCGGATTTTTAATTTTGGCAATCTAAAAAAGAGGCAGTAAAAAATATGAACTGGATAATATTAATCGTTGCAGGATTGTTTGAAGTAACCTTTGCTTTTTGTCTGGGTAAGGCAAAGGTAACTACAGGGAATGAAATGGTTATGTGGTACGTGGCATTTCTTATTTCTCTGGGCATCAGCATGGGGTTGTTGGTTAAGGCTACCCAAACATTGCCAATCGGGACAGCCTATGCGGTATGGACAGGCATTGGAGCTGTCGGAACGGCATTAATTGGTATTTTTGTATTTAAGGAACCGGCAACCTTTTTAAGGATCTTTTTTCTTACAACTTTGATAGCTTCAATTGTTGGATTGAAAGCAGTGACATAATATTAACCGGTGGCACAAGGATGATAGATACAGGTATCAATTATCTGGTATAGGGTAATATCCCATGATAATACCTTCAGCTGTCTGCATTATTCATTGCGGAGGAAAAGTATTTTTTAAGGAGTATTTTGGCGATTGGAAAAGATCCCTGGGCCGGTGGCTTCTTCTGGTGAAACAGGGAGTGGTAAGGAGAGATTAAGGCAGAAATTTAAATTGCCTTCTGTTTGGTTATTTGATTAGCATTATTGTAGAAAGTGTTCTGCTTTTTACTATTCAGGTGGAAGAATTTCACTTGGAAAAGAGAATTAATTTTATTGTTGAAGCTTGTGTAATAGCTTAAGATTTAGTATCTTTAGTAGGGAAGATTTATTTTTGATTTACATCCTTTTCATCATTCATATCATAGTTTAACTTGTATTTCGGCAAATAGTTTAATCATTCAACTCATGGAACTAAAGAAGTTTAGAAACAAGTACGATTTAGAGCTCATTCCGGCATCTGGTGCTCACTTAATTGTTGGTACATTAGTTTGGGACCCGTTAATCGGTAAGCCCAAATTTACCCATCCTGGCATGGCAGGTAATATTTTTAATGCTATTCTCGATGCTAAATTAATAAATGAAGAAGAATGGCGGGAGCTTTTGGAAAAAGCTAAGAATGAAAAAGAATATGATGCCAATTTAGCAGAGTCAGTTATTGATGTTGATGTTGAATTAGCTTCCACAATTGAGCATCCACAAATTGGAAAAATAGGTAATGCTTTTAAATTGGAAAACCTAAAAAAATTCAGCTTTGGTGAATTAAAGGTAAAATGCATGTCAAATTTATTGCGGGTAAGAATTGATGATTACCTGGATGTATTAAAAAAAGATAAGTGGAAACTTTATGATGGCAAAATCCGACGGGCATTTATGATTGTTGAACTTTATTACGGAAGTGTTAAGCTTGTTATAGAAAGTAATATGAAAGATGAACTTGATGCAGTAATTAATAATACTGACCTCGAGTTAAAAAACAAAGTAGAATTTGGAAAATCAGTAGAATATACGTTTTCACATCAAAATGTTCCTTTTGCAATGCGACTTCAAAAAGTAAAAGAATTTAATTGTTAACAGAAAAAGGGTGAAATCATGTATCATCCGGCCATATTTTTGACAGGAAGAAATTTCTAATACATTATCGTTTTGTATAACAGATTTTCTTTTGCAGATAATAGCATAGAAGAGTTGTTGCAAATGAATAATAAATGAACTGCGTTTCTGCTAGTCCTTCAAACAGGCGAGGTTTACCTTCTGTTATTCGTATTCCTTCACTATACCGGAATGTGAAGGAATATTTCCTTGTGGAATATAAAAAACATTAGGAGAACCATAAGCTCTCCTAATGGTAATTTCTCTACAGTCAAACTGGCAGGCAGAAAGGTGTCCATTCCATTCCGGCGCTGGTTAACCTTTTACCATTTCTTTCATATGATTGATCACGATCGTATGTTCGTGCTGAGGGCTGAACATGATGAATTCCGCATCTGCATTAACCTTTACATTATGTCCTGCCGGCCAGTAGAATAACTCTTTTTCGCCCACCGACTCTTCGTTGCCGTCAGCATCGGTGGTGGTAATCTGTCCACTCAGAATGTATCCCCAGTGCGGGGTCTGGCACAAATTTCCTTCAAGTCCCATGAACAGAGGGGTGGTATCCACACCAGCCGAAAGACTGAAATACTCGCCGCTAATCTTGCCTAATCCAGTAGCATCCCCAAAATCTGTTTTCTGACGCAATACAGCTCCGGGGATTTCCATTTTGACTTCAATGTCATCTTTTGCAATTTTCATGATTGTTCCTCCTGATTAATTTGGATGAATATCCAACGTGAAATTAAAGCTATTGCTGCATCCATTTCAGACAATAACGGACAGGGTGAATACAACATCGGGGAAGGTTGAATGTTCAAGCCAACGGCAATCCAGGAAGAAGAAGCTCTGTTTATTCCAACAGCACTGCATTAAACAGCAGCTTAAAGGTAACAGGTGTGGAAGCCCTGAATTGCGGGTTGAACGAGGAGAGCACAATCTGGCCTTTTCCTTTTTTCAGCCACACCAGGGCCGCTTCCCGTTTCAGCAGTTCCTCCTTTTGGGAGAAACCGCTCATCAGAATTTCGTCCTCGGGGAAGGCAGCCACCACGCGCCGGTCCATGTCGAGGCCGGGAATGGAAGTGCGGAAAACGGGTGTACCACGATGAAACACCCCGCACTGTTCCGGCATTCCCCATGCCAGCGGGTGGTCGTTCCGAAAGTTTACCCGCAGCAGCGAGCCGGGCACATACAATCCTTTCGACGACAGGTCCTTCCCGATATCGCTTACCGGCAGCATAAATTCTTCTTTGTTATTATCCTCTTTGTCACCAATGGTAATGGCGCCCATAAACAGTTCGGTGGCCGGTCCCCAGGCCATTATTTTGCCTCCACTATTCACAAACTTCATGAGGTTATCAAATCCCTTTTTCTCCATCCCTGTGGCAAATTCAGGCGGATAATTGGAAGGAACCGGTTTCCCTTCGCGTTCGTTTTTCCCCTGCATGAAAACCGATTTAGGCTTGTCGGTAAAAATAAGCACATCGAAATCGCGTTGCAAGTTTAGGGTTTGCAGATTTTCTGGCCGCAGCACCACATATGGAATCTGATATTGGTCGAACAGGTAGCGGGTCCAGCCACCGTCCATGTCGTGCTGCCAGGTTTCCACCAGGCCCACCCGCGGGGTTTCCAGTTTAATTGTGGGCGCTTTGGGCTTCTCTTCCATGTATATCGGACTGACACTGATTTCATCGTTTATGACCCTTAAATTTTCTCCGGCAGGAATAAGAAAACTTCCCGCAGGGAACGTTTTTCCGTTAACTGTAAATGCTTCCGTTGTTCGTTCCACTTTAAGTTTTTCTTTTAATGCAATAAAAGCTGCTTTGTAACTTTCGTTGTTGGTCGACGAAAACAAAGCCCACTCCGCATTGTCAGCCGGTTCAGTTTTCAGGCTGAATGGAAGGATTGTTTTTTCCAGTCTGTTTGCCAGTTCCGGAACAGGGGTATTTATTTCTACGGCGTTCACACCTTTATGCAGGGGCAGCGACCAGGAAGTAATATCGTAAGGTCGAATAAATTCGCCGCCTTCCGAGTAATACCTGGCCGGGAATTTCTGTTTTTCCATTACCTCTTTAATAAACGCACGATAAGGCTGGGAAAGCGGAATTACGATGTCGCCGGTTTTAAAATTTCGGTCGTTCCAGACGATATCTCCGG
>JBEPWX010000444.1:0-3679 GCA_041642235.1 Mariniphaga sp. | reverse complement strand
AAATACAATGCCTTTTTTATACCTGAAAGTTCTTTTCCCTTTGCTACAAAACCATCATAAACCTTTTCCAGCAATCGTGGCACCGAGTTAAACATATGTGGTTTTATTTCTTTAATGGCCGTAACTATCTGCGACAGATTACCAACATAATATACTCCCATGCCTTTATACTGAAAATGATAATTGACACTCCGTTCATATACATGACACAAGGGCAGAAAACTGATAACATGATGATCTTTTCCCAGGTGGTGCATCTTAACGTGAGCCAAAAAATTGGAAACCAAATTATTCTGAGACAGCATCACACCTTTGGGAATACCTGTAGTGCCGGAAGTATAAATTATTGTAGCCAAATCATCAGGAACAATAGAATCTTTTGCTGATAAAAGCTTTTCATTCAATTCCTCTTTTTTCAATTCCCCCAGCCTTAAAATTTCTTCAAAATTCTTCGCCTCCGGCACATCTTCAAAAGTATAAAAATCATGAAGTCCCGGCAGACTTATTACTATAGGATTAAGCTTTTCATATAATTTGACATCTCCTGCGATCAACATTTTTGATTCGGAATGTTCCAGAATGTATTTGTATTCATCTTCACCAATAGTCGGATAAACAGGTACATGTACCACACCAATCATAGCCATACCCATATCCGCAAAATTCCATTCCGGCCGGTTTGTGGTTACAGTAGCAATCTTGTCACCCTTTTGGTAACCCATTGCTATCAAACCTAAGGCAAACTGATGAGCCTTCTCATAATATTCTTCTGTAGTATAGGTGTACCAGGTTCCGTTTTTCTTTCCCCCCAATGCATCTTTTCTTGGAAACTCCTGCAAGTACCTGTCAAGAATGTCGAAGGTACGTGTAACGTTTACAGCCATCTTAGAGAATTATTTTGAACGGCCAAATATAGTTGTTTATACCGGCTAAGAATTGGAATAAAAAAGATTAAATGGCGGACATAAATTATTTAGAACGATTAAAAACAATCGTAATGAATTGTATTTCAATAGTATGGAACATTTTTTATCGAAAAAAGGAATAATAAATTCTAAAATTTAGAAAATAAGCAACCATACAAAAAATCATAATTACAGTGCTACACGGTCAGCTCCTTCTCCTGTTCGTATTTGTAATCCTTCACATAAGCCCAGATCATCAGGCCAATCAGCAATGCAAAACTAACAGGTACAGCAGGGTTAACACCATCGGCTACTCCTTTGCCGTATGAATGCAATCCCGACAAGTAATAATTTACCCCAAAATAAGTCATAAGAACAGAAGCAAATCCGATGACTGAGGCAATAGTATAGTTGTATATGCCCCGAAGAGTTGGAACCAGCCGCATATGAACTATGAATGAATAAATAACAATAGTGATAAGCGACCAGGTTTCTTTGGGATCCCACCCCCAGTAACGGCCCCAGCTTTCATTTGCCCAAACACCTCCTAAAAATGTTCCGATGGTCAAAAAATAGAGTCCAACTGTTGCCGACATCTCATTAATAGTGGTTAGCTGATCGATAAACAGATTCACTTTGTAATGGTTCGAATTCTTCCGAAGCACCATCAGTATCAGTACCAGAATTCCTAAAAATGCACTCAGGCCGAGAAACCCGTAACTGGCTGTAATAATAGATACATGAATGGTAAGCCAGTATGATTTCAGAACCGGCACCAGCGGTGTAATTTCTGGGTTCATCCAGCTTAAATGAGCCACAAAAAGCGAAATACCTGCCAGGAAGGCAGCTGTGCCAACAACCATAGGATACTTCCGCCCAAAAATAATTCCGGCAAGCATAGCAGCCCATGCCACATACACTACCGACTCATATCCATTGCTCCAGGGAGCCCGGCCGGAAATGTACCATCGCACGATAATACCTGTTGTATGGACTATAAAAAGAAAAACTATAGTGTAAAAAAACGATTTTTTAAGCAGCGAAGGCAAAGGCTTTTGCCTGAAGATATTGATAAACAATACCACAAGCAATAAAAAACCAAACAGCAGGTAAAATGGAAATATCCGTTCAAATGGGTTCACTTTGTTGTAGAAAATCTCTGCTCGTTTAACCGTTTCTGAAGGAAGAAGATCATTGCCGTATTTCTGCTGGAATTTATCCACCGCATTAAGTACTTCCAGTGCATCTGCATTGTTTTGTTGTTTAATGGATTGAAGTAAAAGATTAAACCCGCTTCGGATAAAGATAGAATCACCTCCCGAATACTCTACTGCTTCGTCACCCGGAGAATACCATGGATCTTCCTCGCGCTCACGGGGAAAAATATTAAAAAGAGAACCCCGGAAAACCATAAAACAGATGCTCACCCGTTCATCGAGGTATATGTATTCCTTTTCTAACTGGTTGCGAAAAGCAGCAGGTTTGCTGAATGCTGCCTGTACCTGTTCGGCAATGCGATAATTTCCCTGCGCATCAAACAGTTGCTGAACGGAGATGTATTTGCCGTTGATTCCTAACAGGGAAGCCAGTGATTTATTGGCTACTCTTACAAAAGGCAATGTTTGCCATATTTCCGGATAGGTCATCATACTCAAAATCACTTCATCTGATGATTTTCCATAGAGAGATGATTTTCGGCTTACTTTTCGTACGATCTCACTGGAAAGTGATGACATAGGCTTTATACGTCCGTCGACACTTTGAACCCAGATTTCGCTGAATTCGTTAACCACTTCCTCCTGCAAATCCGGGATTCCAGCTCCCGCACCCTCTTGTGCAGATGCTCCAAATGCCAAACCTACTATCAGGATTCCCAGCGTAGTTGTCTTTACCGAAGTTTTTTTCAACCGTTGCACCAGGTAGCGGAAATAAGAATTTTTGTTTATAAGCGACAAGGCAAAACCTATTATCATCATTGCATAGCTGAGATAGGAAATCCAGGTACCCCATAAATCATAATTCACCGAAAGAACAGTACCCTTTTCATCGCGATCGTATGATGACTGAAAAAATTTATATCCTTTATACAGGAGTGTGTTATTCATATAAATCCGAACATCCCGTTTTACATCTTCATCCTCATCAATCAGCACCACTTCTGATGCATAGGAAGATGGTGACTCGGAACCGGGATAACGTTCCAACTGAAAATCTTTTAAATAAAGGCGGAATGGCAAATCAACAGGTTTGGCCCCATAAGCCAGTTTAAGGGTAGTACTTCCAAGCGGCACCTCCACAGTATCGGCAGCCATGCCTGAATGCCCGAAAACAGGAATCGTTTGCTCTCTTTCTCCATCAGAAACATTTACTATTACAGCCTGCTCATTTGTTTCATGAGCACTTTTTATGGCTGTGAAGGAAGCACTGGGAAGGTAATCACGCACCAAAAACCGGAAATCATTTAAGTTGTACAGAAACATTTTTTGCACTGCAATTGTATCTCCCGGAGCATATTCGGTCGATTCCTGGCTTGCCATGGTGGTTTCCTGCACCGGGTACTCCGATACAAGAAACAATTCATTGTTTTGAGTAAAAAATTGTACCGGTGTTTCTTTTTCAGAATCAAAACCGACTGTAAACCCCGGATATTCCAGTACCTCGCCCCGGCGAAAGCTAAATGACTGCATACCTTGCCGGTCGGGGGAAGCAAATACAAAATCAAGCACTGCTTCACCCGAAGGTGACGGAATAGCCTTACGTTCGGCATGAGAAAT
>JBEPWX010000443.1:0-3685 GCA_041642235.1 Mariniphaga sp. | reverse complement strand
AAGTATCGTTACCTGAGCGCCCATACCTGCAGCAAGCCTTGCTGCGTTAAAGCCTGCAACCCCGCCACCAATAACAACAACTTTAGCCGGCAAAACACCTGGAACTCCACTGATTAAACGCCCGGTACCTCCAAGATGTTTCTGGAGATTATGAGCGCCTACCAAGGCGGAGAGACGTCCTGCCACCTCACTCATTGGCACCAGCAATGGAAGTGAACGGTCATTCATTTCAACAGTTTCATATGCCAGGCATATGGATTTATTTTCTACCATAGCCCTGGTAAGTTTTTCAGATGAGGCAAAATGGAAATAGGTGAAAAGTATCTGCCCCGGTTTTATAAGGTTGTACTCATATTCAATTGGCTCCTTCACCTTGATTATCATATCGGCTGTAGCATAAACATCTTCAATGGATGGAAGCATTTTTACCCCCGCATGAAGATAATCTTCATCGGTAAAGCCACTGCCAAGACCGCCACCTGACTGCACATATACATCGTGATTAAGTTTTACCAGTTCTGCTGCTCCTGCAGGAGTCAGAGCTATCCGGTTCTCGTTGTTTTTTATTTCCTTCGGTACTCCTATTTTCATTTTTTTATAAATTTATTTTCTGAACAAAAATACATTTCACAATTATAGCAAAATATGATAAAACTTAACAAACAAAGTGTTCAACAACACATATATTCCTGACAAATCAGTCTGATAAATTAAAAAATATTAATTTGAAGAAATAAATTATATAAATCCTGCTGTTTCCAATTTTGTATATTTGCCCTGCTTAAAAATTCTAAAACATGCCCAGAGTATCAGACAGAGGAAAGGCTATGCCCGACTCACCCATTCGTAAACTTGCACCACTGGCAGAAAAGGCAAAGCTGCGCGGAACTAAGGTATATCATTTAAATATTGGTCAACCCGATTTGCCAACGCCACCTGAAGCATTAGAAGCAATTAAAAATATTGATCGTAGAATACTTGAGTATACGCCAAGTGAAGGCATCCGTTCGTTCAGGGAAAAGCTTGTAAAATATTACCATAGATTTAATATTGAAGTACAAGTTGATGACATTATTATAACAACCGGTGGCAGCGAAGCTGTAACCTTTGCCTTTATGAGTTGCCTGGACCCGGGCGACGAAATCATTGTTCCTGAACCTGCATATGCAAATTACGAGGCTTTCGCAAT
Organism: Mariniphaga sp.; assembly: GCA_041642235.1. Lineage (GTDB taxonomy): Bacteria > Bacteroidota > Bacteroidia > Bacteroidales > Prolixibacteraceae > Mariniphaga. Next base: position 2,496 of record JBEPWX010000443.1, on the reverse strand, counting down.
TGTAGCAGGGGCTGTAATCAAATCACTTGCTGCCAATATTGATGATGGTTTTGCCCTTCCTCCGGTTGAAGAGTTTGAACGACTTATCACCCCGAGAACTAAAGGCATTATGATATGCAATCCAAACAATCCTACAGGATATCTTTATACGCGGGAGGAGATGAATAAAATTCGCGACCTGGTAAAGAAATATGATTTATACCTTTTTTCCGATGAGGTATACAGGGAATTTTGCTACACAGGTTCACCTTATATTTCCGCTTTCCACCTTGAAGGCATTGAGCAAAATGTAGTTCTTATTGATTCGGTTTCAAAACGGTACAGTGAATGTGGGTTGCGTGTAGGAGCGTTAATTTCCAAAAATGCAGAGGTGAAACGAAATGTAATGAAGTTTTGCCAGGCCAGACTTAGTCCGCCACTTATCGGACAGATTGCAGCTGAAGCTTCACTCGATGCCAATCCGGAGTACATGCTAAGCAATTATAATGAATACGTAAATCGAAGGAAGTTCCTCATTGATGGGCTAAACCGTATTGATGGTGTTTATTCGCCCATCCCAATGGGGGCCTTTTATACAGTTGCCCGAATTCCGGTTGATAATGCCGATACTTTTTGTGCCTGGCTGCTCGATGAATTTGAATACGAAAAGCAAACTTTATTCATGGCTCCTGCGTCAGGTTTTTATACTATTCCCGGCATGGGAGTTGACCAGGTACGCATTGCCTATGTTTTAAACAAAAACGAACTCGCGGTTTGCCTTAAAATACTGGCTGAGGCATTGAAAGTTTATCCCGGAAGCAAAACGAGAAAGGTTGAAGTGGTTTGAACGATACATGCAGTTAGCATACATCGGATTCATTAGAAATAATAATCTTGAATGAACCCAAGGTACAGGAGTTTTTTCTTTTTCTTTTTTCAACTATTGAGGTAAGATGTTATTGGGATTTTGAGGAAGTAAAAAAAACAAGGTAACTTTGCTTTTCATCAAATTATCGCTGCTCTTTTTATGGTTAAATGAACTTATCGTACATCAAAAAATGAATTAAAAAAATGAGGAAACAAATAGATTATCTAAGACTACATTACCCTGCATTATATTCCCAATTGATTCAGTTTTCAATGGTATTCAGAAGAAAAAATAAAACAATTACTATTTTTAGCGGGTATGGTGGTGATTTTAAGCTATACATGTATAATCATGAAATGGAGCCCAAAGTAGCTCAATTAAAAGCAGGACTTGACGAATATTCAATACGAACAGTTGATGTTGTTGTAACACGGTTACTAAATTATCCCAACCGCGATTTCAATGTGACTATAAAAAATGATTTCAGTAATGTAATTGGCGGGTTACTTGAAGAAGAAACAAAGGAAAATAATAAGCTGGTAACACAGGCATTAAAAAGAATTTTGCGGGAAGTTAAATTTTCCAGCTATAATATGGATGCTTCAGTTTTTTATTACGATCATGGTTTAAAATATTTACCCGATCAGGTTAAAGAATATATCAGGGACTCTGATTTCCTTGATCTTGGTGCTTATTCCGGTGATTCAGCAATTGCTCTTAATAAATACAACTACCGGAAGATATATTCGGTAGAAATGTCGGAAAAAGCAATTCAGAATTTTAAGGTTAATCTAAAAAGGAACAACATTGAATCGTCAAAGTACCAGATCATTCGTGCGGCTGTTACCGATACAGATAAGAATGAACCAATTTATTTTTCAGATAATACTTATTCAATTTATTCTGATAAACTTACAGATGAAAAAAATGCAAAATATGAAGTACCTCAACGTTCTGTAGATTCCCTGGTCAGCGAATATAAGTTCCAGCCTAAATTTATTAAAGCAGACATAGAAGGGTTTGGTCTGGAATGTGTAAAGGGGGCAGTTCAAACTCTAAAAAAGAACAGACCGGTGCTTTCTCTGGCTATTTACCACAACCCATATGAGTTTTTTGAAACCAAACCATTTCTTGAAAGTATTCTTAATAATTATACATTTATGATCCGAAAGATGGCTATTACTCCTTTTGGTCTCCGTTGCCATGCTGAGACCTTTTTGTTAGCTTATCCCAACGAAATCATACCCGGGAATTAGGTGCTTATTTGTGTAGAGATTGAAATTTGTAAATAAGAAATTTTTTCCAGCTCATTTTTTTAAATTTAAGATTATTCTTGTCCAGAATATTTGTTTTAACTTTTACAGGAAGTTGAAATGCTGATAAATCAGTTTTTCTTAAAACAGGAAAGCCATGGTAGTCATTTATTAAATTTTTTTCGTGAACCAGCTCCATGCAGTATGTTATTTTCCGAATCTGGATTATATCATTGCCCACATTCCATTGTTTATCGCTCTTGCTATAGCATCCTTTAACAGTTCCCTGATTAATTTCTTCAATGAGACTTATGAAATGATTGGAAAATATATAATCAATGAAGAGTTTGTTTTTGGAAACGGAATCAAACATGTAAACCTTAACCACATTGATGG
>JBEPWX010000442.1:0-3686 GCA_041642235.1 Mariniphaga sp. | reverse complement strand
GGTAATACCAAGAAGAAATGCAATTCCAACCGGAAGGCTTAAATGATTTAAAGCTATTAATGGATATAAATCATCGGTGTTCTGCGGAATAGCAATTCCTGTTTCTCTGGCAAAAAGTATTAACAAAACACCAAGGCAAAGAAAAAGGAATACTGCACCCAAAAATGAGAAACTGAAAACCACCATATTTTTTTGTGCTTCCCGTTTGTTTTTGCATGTCAGGTTTTTTTGCATCATATCCTGGTCCATCCCAACCATAACAATGGTTATAAACATACCGGCAAAAAACTGCTTGAAAAAATTATTTCCCGATCTCCAATCCCAGAAGAAAATTCGGGATGAAGGTTCTGATGAAATTCTTTCTGCTAAAGTTAAAATATTTAATTCAAGCGTTTGACTTATTGCAGCAATTGTGAAAATCACGGCACTGATTAGAAAGAAAGTTTGAAGGGTATCGGTCCAGACAATGGTTTTTATGCCGCCCCTGAATGTATATATCCATATCAGTGTGATTGTTACCACTACTGTAATTGAAAAAGGAATATTGAACGCATCGAAGAAGGCTATTTGTAAAACACCTGCTACCAGATAAAGACGGAATGCTGCTCCGATAAGTTTTGAAACGAGGAAGAAAAAGGAGCCGGTTTTATATGAATTCTTACCGAACCGCTGATCCAGAAATGAATAAATGGAAACCAGGTTCAGCTTGTAGTATAAAGGCAGTAAAATGGCTGCAACAAGCCAGTATCCAACAATGTTACCAAATACAAACTGTAAATACGAAAACGCTGTGTTGTTTACCTCACCAGGCACCGAAATAAAAGTTACCCCTGAAAGCGTAGCTCCTACCATGCCAAACGCAACCAGAATCCATGGGGATCTTCGGTTTGCAGTGAAAAACGCAAAGGTATCGGTATTTCTTGAGGTCAGCCATGAAATCCCGACCAATACTGTAAAATAACCTAATAGCAGCCCCAAAACCAGATATGGATTCATATTTTATTCAAAATCGGGATAAAGCAGGTACTTTTTCCGCATTTTTTTATACTGTTCAAGCTCTGGTGCCCAGCTTGCCTTTATTTCTTCTTCACTTAATCCCTGTCTGATTTGTTGTATCAGCACATCAGTGCCTGCAAGCATGTTCAGCCATTTTACACGGGTGAGGAATTCATTCTCATTTTCATACTGGTGGTAAAAGTCAAGGAAATATTTTAAGGTAAAATTTGGTACTTTTTTTAATTTTCTCAAATCGAGTCCATAACATATTTTGTCTTCATTTAAAGGTCTTATGGGTGAACCGGGTGAAGCTTGAGGTATAAATTGGAATTCACCAAGTTCAGGGTTTAAACCACCCAGTACCTGAAATGGGAATGGAGTCCCCCGGCCTACACTTACGCTGGTGGCTTCGAATAAACATAAGGAGGGATAAAGGCGGACTGCCAAATCATTGGGCAGATTAGGAGAAGGTGCTACAGGAAGGGAATACCTGTGGCTATGGGTATAATTCAAAACAGGAATTACTGTCAATTCACATTTATCCGGGCTTTTAAGCCACTGTTCCCCATTAATCATTTGGGCCAGTTCACCTACTGTGCAACCATGCACCACAGGGATCGGATGCATTCCAACAAACGACTGATATTTTGACTTTAGAACGGGGCCATCAATGTAATCCCCATTTGGATTAGGGCGGTCTAATACAAGCAGCGGCTTGTTATTTTCGGCACAGGCTTCCATTACCAGGTGCATGGTAGATATGTAAGTGTAAAACCGGGCACCGACATCCTGAATATCAAAAATCAGTAAATCTATATCCTCCAGATGCGAAGGGGAGGGTTTTCTGTTTTCGTTGTAAAGGGAAATGACAGGAATTCCTGTTTTCTTATCCAGCCCATCATCAACAATTTCCCCTTCAAGGGCAGTCCCCCGAAACCCATGTTCCGGAGCCAGAATCTTTACCACATCCACCCCCTCCTGTAACAAAAAATCAATCAGGTGAATTCCGCCCACCATTGAGGTATGGTTCACGACCAATCCAATTTTTTTCCCCTGGAGGAGGGGTAAGTATTTATCCGGCTGACTGGCTCCTGTACGTAAATCGCCTGGTGTATTTCCCATGCAGGATATGGCGATAAGGAGAATTGTCAGTAATCCTGTTATTTTTAGCATATGCATTTCTTTTTGATGTTGCTAAAATACCATTTGAAATGCATAAATCCCAGAGTTAATCAACTTTTCCAAAAGGAACTGTAAAACCAAGCCAGGGTAAGGCAATAAATTCATCCATGCCGATCCCAACCGGAATAAAAAATCCAAAATCGAGCGCTGCTCTATTTATAATCCAACGTGCCCCACCAATGATTATACCCCCACCTTCACCTTCTATTATTAAAAAATGATTTTCCGACAAAAGATACCATCGTGCTGAAAGCCTGGTCATGCCACTGATATTAATTAAAGGCGATGATGCCCATTCTCCTCCTTTATAGCCATAACCCAGACCAAAACTGAAGTTGTTATCAGGCGAACCAAATGTTGATACGCCGTATACAATTCCAAATCCTGTTTCACTTTCACCAATTACTGTTCCTATTAAGGCTCCGGCACCAACATTGAATTTATTCCTGGCGATGGGGAAGGATACTTTTGGACTCAAAAAAACAGGTGTAGGTTCCCCTCCAAAAAGGAAGAGCGGGATTACTGTGCCGCCAATTGAGAAATAATCGGTTATACCTACAGCAAATTGATTCCATAATATCCATACATTTTGGTAATAGCCTTCCCCCTTTTTTAAACCATAACCGTTAGGTGCCCAAAAATAGCGCGATGACTGGGGGTTGTCGAACCACAATTCTCCATCTTTTATCTGATGGCTATGGATGAAACTTCGGGATTTAATGTTTTTTTGTTGTATGACTACTTCTCCCAGATATTCAGTGGAGAGCACTAAATTTTCGGAATTTTCACTGATGATCTTTCCGACAAAGCGGTTTCCATCCAGCGTTTCAATCTGGATCATCGTGGAATCATTCACAGTTTGAGAGGTTGCCCAAAAACAGGATAAAGTGAACAGGCTAAAAAGCAGACCAGATTTAAATGTCGTCATAATTGGTTATATTGGTATTTAGCACCCATGAAATATAACCAAAATAGTTGTTCAGCAGCTAACCCTGATCAGATTTTTTTTTAAGCCTGGGTTTTCCTGATTGTTTCTCTTTTTTCGGCTGTTGCCCATGCCCTTTGTTCTTGCTTTTAAAGTTTTTGCGTGCCGAACTTCTTCGATATTTTACAGGGTTCCATTCCGGTCCCTTGCCAATTTGTTCGGGCAGGGGCAGTTTAATAACTTCCTTTTCGATCAGTTTTTCAATCTGGTCGAATTTCCCCATATCTTTATCATTAATAAGGGTAAGCGCCACACCAGTTGCATCCGCTCTGGCGGTCCGTCCTACCCGATGGACATAATCTTCTGCATCGTGCGGAACATCATAGTTAATAATCAGGTTAATTTCCTTGATATCGATGCCCCGGCTTAATACATCGGTAGCTACAAGAATCCGGGTGCGACGGGCCTTGAATCCCTGCAATACCTTTTCACGCTCGGTTTGTTCCAGGTCAGATGAAATAGGTTCTACTGAAAGCTTGCTTTTTTGTAACGCCCGGGCCAGTTCGGTCACTTTTTTCTTTGT
>JBEPWX010000441.1:0-3693 GCA_041642235.1 Mariniphaga sp. | reverse complement strand
CGATTTCAAATCGCGTATCCCTAAAGAAACGCCAGCGCTTTTTCGAGCGAGGCAGGGGTTTTATCGAAAATATTTCAAATTTATGCTCAAAAACATATTTTGCCACGCAACCTGAATCTGTTTTATTATATCTGTCTTTTAAGAATTGCATTATTTAAAACATATTTTCATAATCCGACGTAAAAAAAGCAACTGCCATGAGGCGCTTTTGTAAAACAAATAGAATGAAACTGGTTTAGCTGCCTCCCCGGTTTCCTCCGCCCGGGGAGGCAGCAGGAATATTTTCGCCTGGGTACAGGAGGAATTAAATAACGTATAAACAATTCAAAACACAAAAATCACTTATCATGAGAAAAATTTTTTTTTTGTTACTGTTAATATTCCCAACAATTCTTTTTGCCCAACAAAATGAAATTACCTGGGATTTTCCGGTGAAGCCGGGGAGTGAAGAGTGGAGTAATTTAAAAACCAGGACTGAAAGATTAAACGCTATGCAAATCCCAACAAATATTTTATCTGGGATGGGAACCGAAGAATTAGTTGTTGCATGTATTAATTATCCGGCTGCCCTTCAATATGGTATCTATACAAATGAATTTGAAGGGATAAACAAAATTATAGAAGGATTTAATGGCCTCCAGGAATTACTTAGTAGAAAAGATGGATGTAAATATTTGACAAAATTTTATCAAAATGCAGAAGCAGATGGATTAATTAAAAAAGATGAACGAATAAATGAAAGATTTTGGCCATTGAGATTCAGGTATGTTGAACTTCTAATCAGTCAGGATAAAATAATTAATTCATCTGAATATAAAGAGACTGTGGCTCTTTTAGGCGTAACAATTAATAAAACTGAATTGAAATCTGAAAATACCTATCATTTTTCAAGTTATGACAACATCATCTCTTCTCTAATCATTGCAAAAATTCTATCCAAATTAAGAATAGAAAAATTTATCACAAATGATGAATATATGCATTTTGCGACAAATAGGGAACTGAAAAGTTATGATCAGGTAATTGAAATTATCGAACTTGGTAAAAAAGTATTCAATGACTTTATTAAATCAAACACGGAAAAATAAAACAAAATGAAAAATTTTATTTCTTTAATTTTAACAATATTATTATTTCTGAATAGTTGTTCAGCGGTTAACTATGAAGAAGATAAAAATTGTATTCAATTAATTAATGAACCGTACAATTTTCCTATTACACCAGGCACAACGGAATGGTCAGAATTACAAACTTCAGAACAAAGATATAATGCTGTTCAAATTCCCAGTGATATATTATATTGCTTGACAGATGAAGCACTTATTGAAACCTGTATTAATTATCCTTTATATCTTGAATATACTATGAGAAGTGATTTAGATATTGCCAAAGGATTAAATATTATGATTAGTAAATTTAATGGATTAACGGAACTATTTAAAAGAGAATCGGCCCTAAGACTGGTTATTAACAGGTATTTCACCGAGGATATGTATCAGTTTGCTGAAACGTATGGCAAATCAAGACTCTCATATTTTTATATGTTCCTTTCAACGGAGAAAGTTTTTTCGATATTGGATAAAGAACAACGTTACAAGTTTATTGAAAAAACAATTGATAAGATTGACTTAATAGAAAATGAATCTCCTGAAATTCTGTGTTGTAATAATGTTGAACTTACATGTTACTATGTAATTGCCACAGCCCTACATGTTTTTGAATATAGGCCATTTATTACATATTATAAATCGGAGGGGTTGAATAATGTCAAAAGTATACCCCCTGATAAAATCTATGAATTTGCAATTAATTTTTTGAATCAAAATGATTAACGTTATGAAGAAAACATTTGTACTTTTATCAATATTGACATATGCTTCTTTTGTATATTGTCAATTACCTGGTCCCGTATATAGTTATATGTTTAATCCAGTAACAAGATATACACCAAAAGGAGAACCTTTTTCTGCGGGAGAATTAATATCAAATTACGAATTGACACAACCTGAAAAAGATAGTGCAGCTGCTTATATTCTTCAGTATTACAATAACAGAATAACTATATTAAGTGAAGCAACAAGATCCTACAATTGCCATGGATATGCATGGTGTGTTATTGAAGGTGGAGATAATGTCTGGATTGAGACCCCGAATGATGATGAATTCTGGGATGATGGAAGTTACGTCCAAATATCACGGGTAGAAAATGCAAAAATTGCTTTTTCAGATACTGCTGATCATTCTGCTATCGCTACTAACCACCAAGATACCTTGATTTCAAAATGGGGACAATTTCCATTAGTTAAACACCACATTAACGACTGCGAATATACTCCGAAAACAAATCTTAAATATTATAAGTTAAGTAAACCAATAATCTCAGGTAACCTCAGCGCCATATGCGATGGTTCGCAACGTACATTTTCTGAATCTGCTTTTACCGATATCGATCTTGACTATGATTGGGGCAGTTCAAGCTATTATCTGGACGAAATCAGCGGTACCGGAAATTCTTCTTATACGGTAGAAGGTACTCCCAATATCGGTTACAGCATAATATCACTGAACATAACCACGCCATCAGGAGCCACACAGTCTACCCATGATTATGTCGGGGTAAACACCCCTTATCCCGGAAATTTGTCCTTTAGCCTTTATACTTCCGGTGGCACACCGGTTTCTTATATGTGCCCAAACACACATTATCATATTTACCTGAACAACAGCGAAAGTTGCTCGCTTTCAAATTACACCTGGTCAATCCCAACAGGATGGACAGAAATTACACATCCAGCAATATGATTTCGGTTTATACTGGTTCAAGCCCCGGAGGAATGGTGGAGGTTTATGCAAATACCTGCTGCGGTATAAATACAAAAGTAATAACTGATTATTTACCAAGCGGTTATTGTGGCAGCATGTATTCCATGTTTTTATCACCCAATCCTGCATCCGGTGAAGCTAAGCTTTCAATTGAACCCACCTCGGAAGAAACAGAATTTGACGAAAATACCGAATGGAAACTGGAAGTTTATTCGCAAAGCCAACTGCTGAAAGCGAAGAGAACCAGCTTGCGGGGTAGAAGTACCACAATTCAAACTTCCGGCTGGAAAGAGGGAGTTTATTTTGTGCGGGTAAATTATAAAGATGAAGTACTGGAAGGGAAACTGGTGGTGAAAAAATAAAGGCCTCTCTCCTGTCTGCTGACAGGCAGGCTACCCCGCTCCAAGAGAAAAGAACCGTTCCTTCTTTTTAGTTTCAGAAGGAACGGTTCTTCTCCGGGTGTGGCGATTTCCAAATCGCCAATTTATTAATATGCGAATCGGAATTCGCATCACCCATTATTGCAAAAACGACAGCGCTTTTTCAATGGCAGCCGGAATTCCAGACGGGTCTTTTCCGCCGGCAGTTGCGTAGAACGGCTGACCGCCGCCGCCACCTTTTATTTCTTTTCCGGCTTCTCGGACAATCTGACCGGCATTCAAATCTTTTTCTTCCACCAGTTCGTCAGAAATCATTACCGTTAGATTGGGCTTGCCGTTGATTTCTGCACCCAGCACCAAAAACAGGTTGTCTACCTCGCCCTTCAACTGGAATGCCAAATCTTTCACCATACCTGCATTATCGACATCCACCTTTTCAGCAATAATGTTCACCCCGTTTTCGAGCAGCACTTTGCTTTTCAGATTGGTT
>JBEPWX010000440.1:0-3699 GCA_041642235.1 Mariniphaga sp. | reverse complement strand
CACTTAGTTTAACATTTCCGTCAATACCCCGGGCATAAAAGGTTCCACGGGCACCGATCACCAGTTGTCCCGGCACAAAAGAATCTTCTATAGTTCCGTATGGTGAGGTTTTGCTTTTAAAACCCCGTTCTGAAGTAGGCGAATACTGACCTTTAGTCAACCCGTAAATACGGTTGTTAAAAATTATGATATTCAAATCGATGTTACGCCGAATGGTGTGAATAAAATGATTACCACCAATTGCCATGGCATCGCCATCTCCGGTAATCACCCATACATTTAAATCAGGATTGGCTATTTTTACCCCTGATGCCACAGCTGCCGCCCGACCATGAATTGTATGAAATCCGAAGGTATTCATATAATAGGGGAAGCGTGAGGAGCATCCGATACCTGAAATAATGGCAAATTTTTCTTTCGGAATCCCCATTCCTGCCATTGTACGTTGCACTGCATTCATTATAGCATAATCGCCGCACCCCGGGCACCAGCGCACCTCATTCTCACTTTTAAAATCTTTAATGGTATATTTAAATTCGGTCATTTCTATTCCTCCAAAAGTTTTTCAATGCCTGATTTAAGCTCAATTACTGTAAACGGCAATCCTTTTACTTTATTTAACTGATAATATTTATAATCTGGAATTTTATCACGCAGATAACCTGCAAACTGCCCCATGTTTAATTCACAGACGATTATTTTCTGAAATTTTGAAAAAACCTCAGCAGTGTTTTTTGGTAGTGGTTTTATATAGTTAAAATGAGCCAGGCTAACATCTTTTCCTTCTTTGCGGAGGTCACGCACAGCACTGATAAGATGACCGTAAGTACCGCCCCACCCTACAACAAGCACTTTTCCGTCATTATCCCCGCAAACTTCCAGCTCGGGTAACATGTCAGCGACTTTCTGTACTTTTTGTTCCCGTATAATGGTATTGTTTTCATGATTCTCCGGATCGTGGCTAACAGTTCCAAAAGCATTTTTTTCAAGCCCTCCAATACGGTGTTCAAAGCCAGCCATACCAGGTATAGCCCATTGCCGGGCAAGCAAATCAGAATCACGTTCGTATGCCTTATAAGAAGATGCATCCTTTGCCAGTCGTGGTTTGATTGAAGGCAAATCAGCAAGTTTAGGTATTCGGAATGGTTCACTGCCATTTCCCAGAAATCCATCGGTTAACAAAATGACCGGCACCATACGCTCCAGGGCAATTTTTGCCGCTTCATAGGCATAATAAAAACAATCTGAAGGAGTACTGGCAGCCAATACCACAACGGGACTTTCACCATTGCGGCCATAAAGAGCCTGCATAAGGTCCGATTGTTCGGTTTTTGTTGGCAAACCGGTAGAAGGGCCTCCTCGTTGAACATTTACAACCACCAGGGGTAACTCAGCCATCACGGCAAGGCCAATTGCTTCCGATTTTAATGCCAATCCAGGTCCCGATGTACTTGTTATAGCCAAATCACCAGCAAATGCAGCTCCAATGGCCGATGCGATGCCTGAAATTTCATCCTCAGCCTGAAATGTTTTTACTCCCAGATCTTTTCTTTCTGATAGTGCCATTAAAATTTCTGTCGCCGGAGTAATGGGATATGAACCCAAAAACAATTCCAATCCTGCTTTTTCTGCAGCAGCTATGAATCCCCATGCAGTAGCATAATTTCCATTTACATTGCGGTATATTCCCGATGTAATATCAGCCGGGTGCACAATATATGTAGGAGTCATATGCTGCAGGTTCATTCCATAATTATAACCATCATGCAGAACTTTAATATTTGAATCAGCAACTACAGGTTTTTTACCAAATTTCGAGCGGATAAAATCTTCGATATTATCCAGAGGTCGGTTAAACATCCAGCAGATCAATCCTAACGCAAACATATTTTTGCTGCGCATTATACTTTTGTTATCAAGACCAAAATCTTTCAGCCCCTCCTTTGTCATACTGGAAATGGGCACTGAAAGAATCCGGTAATCTTGAAGATTGCTTTCAGCAAAAGGATCATCAGTTTTGTAACCTGCTTTCTGAAGGTTTTTTTCGTTAAATGAATCGCTGTCGTAAATAATAGTACCCCCCGGTTTCATAAACCGGGCATTGGCTTTAATGGCAGCAGGATTCATTGCAATAAGAACATGGGCATAATCACCCGGTGTTGTCACTTGTTTATGTCCAAATTGCACCTGAAATCCGGATACCCCCCCTACTGTCCCTTGTGGAGCTCTTATCTCAGAAGGGTAGTCAGGGAACGTCGAAATATCATTTCCTACTAATGCGACAGCATCTGAAAATAAGGTTCCGGTTAATTGCATACCGTCTCCTGAATCTCCCGAAAACCGAATGGCAACTTCTTCCAGTTCAATCACTTTATCATCCTTCATTTACCTGGTAGTTTATTATTATATTCTTTCAAGTTATAAGTAAAACAACTAAAAAACTATCGATTTTTAATTCTCTCCCCTATTGTTGTGAATTATTTTAAAAAAGCAAAAATAACCATTATTTAACAAGTTGGGGAGGACTTATCCAAATATTTAAAGGTTTTAATATATTTGGAATCAATTTAAATTTTACAAAAATGGCAATCATCAAAACACTTAATAATAAAACTCCTGATTTAGGTGAAAATTGTTTTCTTGCTGAAACAGCCACTCTTATCGGAGACGTAAAATTGGGAAATGACTGTAGTGTTTGGTTCAATGCAGTTATACGTGGAGATGTTCATTTTATCAGAATAGGTAACAATACCAATATTCAGGACAATGCAGTTATTCATGCAACTTATAAAAAATCACCTACACGCATTGGCGATAATGTTACCATTGCCCACGGAGCTATAGTCCATGGCTGCACGATTCATAACAATGTAATGATTGGAATGAATGCTGTCATTCTGGATGATGCAATTATTGAAAGTGATTCAATAATTGCTGCAGGTTCGGTTGTAACAAAAGGCACTGTTGTGAAAGCGGGTAGTGTATATGCAGGTATCCCAGCAAAAAAAATAAAATCAATTAGTCCGGAACTTCTTGACAACGAAATATCTCGTATTGCTTCTTCATACAACATTTATGCGGGATGGTACAAGTAGTTTAATATTTAACATACACTATGATGAAGTGTAAAAAACAATTAAACATTTAATCGAAACGTTTTTATAAATCAAAAAGTTTTGTTTTTTTCGTATAGTATAAAAACAGTAGTAATCATTAAATTTATATAATTCATTCTTAACCGTATAAAATTCAAAACAAAAGAATAAAGAATCTAAGAATTTAACTTGAAAAAATTTTTATGAAACCAACGTTGCTTATATTGGCCGCAGGAATGGGTAGCCGGTTTGGGGGCCTTAAACAGATAGAACCTGTAGGTCCCAACGGGGAAACAATTGTCGATTATTCTATTTACGATGCTATTAAGGCAGGATTTGGAAAAATAGTTTTCGTTATACGTGAGAGTTTTGCCGAACCATTTAAAGAGATTTTTAATCCCAGGTTAAAAGATAAAATTGAAGTAGAATATGTTTTCCAGGAACTTGATAAACTCCCGGAAGGCTTCATCCTTCCAAGCAACAGAGAAAAACCATGGGGCACTGCTCATGCTATACTCGTTACACGCGATACAATTAATGAACCCTTTTGTGCATTAAATGCCGATGACTTTTATGGATTTAATGCGTTTAAAACAATGGCCGA
>JBEPWX010000439.1:0-3704 GCA_041642235.1 Mariniphaga sp. | reverse complement strand
TATCGTCATATACCTGCAATCGAATTCTATCCTGGTGTTCTTCATCCCACCGCCCAAGGATACCATACATCAGATCTCTCATCCTGTAGGGGCTATATATCCAGCCTTTGATTGCAGCACGCCGTTCTTCTAATGTGTTTATAGGCATTCCCGGTTCATAAGCAGGCACATACATTAAAGTTCCCGCCTGCACATCTTCATTCGTTTCCTGTACCAATCCTACTTTCCCCGAAAGCATAGCTACATCGTTATCGCGCGACAATTGCATGGCTTTTCTTCTTACTGGTTCGGAATACATATCGTAGCCAAATGCCCTGAGATTGCGCCCTGAAAAGGGTTCAAGAAAAAGAATAGAAGTATATATTTCTCTTTCTCCTTCAGGATAAACTGTATAATCCGGAAAACCTTCCTGTCTAACATGATCAATATGTTCCTGCAATTTATCAGGAGGAATAATCACAGTATAACCCAATCCCTGAGTACCGGGAAGATTAATATCAAGTCTCGAAAATTTAACAAAATTTTCCCAGTCCTCACGGGTTACAGTATCGGAAACAGAAAAATGTGCTGTACCTGCACGAAGAATAATAGCATGGGCATGCAATCGGGCTTCAATTTTTAACCCAATTTCCATACTCGCTGAGGCTAGTTCTTTTCTCGCTTCGTTTTCAAAATCACGATAAACAAGCAGGGTTAAAACGAAAGTTATTATCATACTAACAATCAGTACGAGTAAGGATTTCCAATTGCTCTGTAGCTTATACAGACCAAAATGTCGCAATAGCCCGATTGTCATCTTTTCAGCATTTTCAAACTTAAATATAATATGTTAATGGAGAATTAAAATAAATATTATTTTGTACAAATTCAATTAATATCTGATTTGAAGGCTCATAATAGATTTTTTTTGAAAGCTTTGTACAAATTTTCATTTACATTCAGGTTAATGGATTTTAAAACGCTAAAATTAACTTTTTATAGCTGATGAGCAAAATTTATAAAAACTTTTCAAAAACCTCCTGCAGGGAAGAAGCCCTGAATTGTCAATGAGCCAGGTAGCGCAGGTAAAAGATAGAGAAGAACTTAAAGAGTTATAATCTGAAATATTTGTTCATTTTTCTAAATTGTTCCTATATACTTTCTTCAGAACACTAAGTTTTTTATCATCCTCAGCAACTGCACTTGTTGTAAACATCATTACACCAGTTACCCCATTAACTAAAGCTCCGTTAAGAACAGTCTCAAATTCACTGGCAGAAATTTCATAGGGATTATTATATGCCTGAACGATAGGCCACACCTTTGGATTCTTACCTCTTTCCGATTCCATCCGGGAACAGAACCATCCTATATTTTCAGCAACCCATTCCGGACTCCTGCCCATGCGGGCATGATATACCATTGGAGAAAAAATATCTACATGTTCGCGCAAAAGATTGTAATCGAGCCCCAGAATCCGACGCCGGGCTCCCCCAAATTCCTCATCATCCCATGGGCAGTGATAGATTCCCAACAGAATTCCAGGTTTTAATTCATCCCTGATTTGTTTCATCTCAGCAGCCCAATCCGCAATGACTTCACACCGCCAGTCCCGCCATTCCGGGTCGTGATTGGATAAAATCCAGGCTGCTGTTTCAGGAGTATCTCCTTCAGGCAGAAGAATACCTTTGGCAGCAGAAAAATCTGATAAACAATTTTCACAAAAACAGGTTTCCGGTAAAATAGGTTCAGGCTCTTCAAATTGAGCATGCCAATGCACATAATCCATCCATATCCCATCTATATCATATTCTTTTAACAGGTTACGTAATTGATCGAAACGAAATTTCCTGAATCCCGGTTCCGTTGGGCATACTCCCATGAACCAGGAAGCCTGTTCTACAGGTTCACCCCTTTCATTAATTGCCCATGCCTCAGGATGCTCATTCACATAATCCTTACCATTTAATGTAGGAAATTCAGCATATACTTTAATGCCATCCTCTTTAGCCTGCTGCATCAATTCTTCATTTATCGAACCTCTATGTACAAATATCGCATTAACACCCAAATCAGACAGATTATATCCCTTGTTCCAAATTGGCTGAGGATGTCCATATATTCCTTTGGTTTCAATTTCATTAGACTTGTCATTGCTGCAAGATCCCAATAACAGAATTACCATAACAATTACAGAAAAAAAAGAAAGCAGATTATTCATAGATTTAATCATTAAAATTGATTTTTAGGTTAGTAACAAATATACAGGAACAAATTCACTGTAGAAAAAAAAATAACTACCCGATAAAAAAGTTTTCAACAACATTTCATTCCATAAATTAAAATAGTGTCACCAGATTGTATAATTATTAGTTATAAACATGTAGTCCTTGAAATAAATATACCTACTTCTAGTTGTTTTTCCAAATGAAATATTTATTTTCGGCACATTGAATAGAGAAGAAACCAATTGCCATTTGAAAAAGCGTGAATTTAATGAAGGAATCGAGATTATTCAGCCCTATTATTTTAATTTTTCTTTTACTGCTGACAACAACAAATCAGCGCATCTCTTCATCTCCTGATAATTTAAAAGTACAAAATGAAAAACCTGTCCTCAGCCAATCCGAAAAGGAACTTTCTGAAATGCAGGAAGTATTTAAAAAATATGAACAGTGGTTGAATGACCAAATTGCAGAATCTAAAACGGTTGGAGCTGCGGTGGCTGTTATCTATAAAGATCAGGTTGCATTTCTCAAATGTTTCGGCACAATAAAAGCAGGCAGTGCGGAGCCGATAAATGAACATACCATTTTTCGGCTGGCTTCTGTCTCAAAGCCTGTAACTGGTGTTTTGACAGGTATTCTGGCACAGGAAAACATTCTGGACTTCGATGAAAAAGTATATGAAACTATCCCTTGGCTTAAATTTTCCAACCCATCACATGCAAATCATCTGACAGTTCGTAATCTGCTCAGTCATACAACAGGTCTGGTTCCACATGCGTACGACGATCTGGTTGAAAGCCATGTGCCGCTGACAACAATACTTCATAGAATAAAAGATGCAGGTGTTTCTGCCGCTCCAGGTAAAGTTTATGGGTACCAGAATGTAATGTTTAGCCTGATTGATACAATTCTTGCTGTAAAAACTTCGAAGAATTACAGTCAACTTGTAAAGGAAAAACTCTTTGACCCGCTGGGAATGACCGATGCATCCACCGATTTTAAAAGCTTCAGGGATAATCCCAATAAAGCATTTCCGCACAGGGGCGCTAATGGAATTTATCGGACATTACCTCTTAACGATCGTTATTATTCAACCGCACCTGCAGCAGGAGTCAATGCCAGTATTTCTGATATGGCACGTTTTCTCACAGGCCTGCTCGATGAAAATAACCCGATACTCAAAGATGAAGTGTATCAGCTTATTTTTGAACCGCAGGTTGTATCACGTCTTAGCAGTGGATATTTCAGATACTGGGAACATGTAAAAAAGAAAAACTATGCTCTTGGCTGGCGATTGGTAGACTATAAAGAACGCCAAATCGCCTATCATGGAGGATATGTTAACGGATATAAAGCAGAAATCGCTATCAGCAAACAAGATAATATCGGGATTGTTTACCTTTCGAACTCCCCAAATACGGTTGCTTCTCAGAGTGTGCCTGTTTTTTTCAATACCTTTTTTGAGTACATGGACAACCAACCTGAGATGGTAAATAT
>JBEPWX010000438.1:0-3706 GCA_041642235.1 Mariniphaga sp. | reverse complement strand
ATAAATTTTCTCTGTGTTAAATTCAGAAATTGAATATCCGTTATGCATCATAAAGCGAACGTCACCCTCCGCGAAGCGATTCACCGAAGGAGTCCTACGGACCTTCGGAAGAACTTGTTTCAGGGTCTTTTGGTAATTTACTGATTATTAATCAGCATGAGATGCTGAAACAAGTTCAGCATGACGTGCAAATAAACAATATGACACAATGCGGACATTCATAAATTCAGAATTAGTAATTAAAGTTTCCCACATGGGAAAGTATTGATAAAAGCGGAAAATAAAATTTAATAAGTGGCAGGTACCCCGATATTTTTCATGCAATTAAAAAGCGTGATCCGGCATTAAAAACCGCTTCCATTTACCATTGGGATGGTTTTGCTAATTTATATGATCATGCCAATGTTGATTTGGATTTTGACTGTAAAGATGAAAAATCGACTGCTGCCAAAGTTGCCGAGGTAATTAAGGTGGATAAACCAAATTTTTTGTTTGTGCAATTGGATCACGTCGATCATGCAGGGCATGAATATGGACACATGACCCAGAAATATTTTGAAGCGGTTGAACTAGCGGATCAACTGGCAGGGCAAATAGTTGAAGCTACGAAAGAGGCTGGAATATTTGACGAAACCCTCTTTGTAATCGTTGCAGATCATGGTGGTAAAGGATATGACCATGGACACGAAACTGTTCAAGGCAATGAAGTCCCGTTTATTCTTTACGGGAGTGGCATAAAGCAAGGTTATGATATACCTGCAGCAGTTAATTTGTACGATGTTGCGGCAACCTCAGCATTTGCGCTAAACGTTACTACACCTCAGGTGTGGCTTGGCAAACCGGTTAGGTGTGCATTTAAAGGGTTTTCAGAACCAGTCAATTTGCTGGGAAGTTTTATGGCTCCTTCTGCATTTATTCCTGAAATTATCCCGAATAAAGTAAATGGAGAGGCAGGGGGATTATTTATTGGAAAGGAGGCAATGGTAAATATAAAGAGTGCCGGCACTGACGGTGTAATAAGATATACAACTGATGGTGCAATTCCTACTGTAAAATCAGAGATTTATAATGGTACGTTTGAGATGGTTCATTCAGGAGTTGTAAAAGCCGTCTATTTTGGAAATGATGGAAGTCAGAGTAATTTTGCAAAGGGTTTTTTCCGTGTTGTAAAAGACAAGCAGCAATCAAAGCCGTTAATGTATACCATATATTCAGGAGATGATTGGAAAAAATTACCCGATTTTTCTTCACTGAAATACGCATCTAAAGGCAAAACCTATGAAATTAGTTTGGACGAAATTGAAGATAAAATTGGATCTAACACAGCGGTGGTTTACGAAGGTTGGATAAATATTATATATGCTGGAGATTATTCCTTTTCCACTATCTCTGATGATGGTAGCCAATTGTTTATAGATGATAATCTGGTGGTTGATAATGATGGAGACCACGGAGTGCAGGAGAAGGAAGGTTCAATCCGGCTAACAGAAGGAAAGCATAAAATTAAAGTAGCATATTTCAACAGTGGAGGCGGATTTTATTTGAATTGTTTGTATAGCGGACCAGATGTTCCAAAGCAAATTATTTCGCCCAATGTATTAACAGGACGATAAAATATAGTGTTATATTCTGTCTAACTTTTCATAGGAATAGTGTATGTTGCTTAAGCATTATATTAGGAGGTATTGAATTCTAATATAGATAAACTTATATTATTCAATTTGATTCTGATTTATTATTTCAGTTCCAACTATGTTTTCACAAGCAAATAAATGCAGCACTTGTTTTAAATGGGGAGGTCAACCCAATTTATTTTACCGGATGAATCGGAATTGCCAATAAAAACACTTTGACTCATGAGAATTATCTTCTCGATATTTTTAATATTTGCCAGTTTTATAATAGGTTATACCAAAGAGAAACAACCGGTGGAATATGTCAATCCCTTTATTGGAACGGCAAATTCAGTACGACCATCAATATGGGAGTCAAACGGAGGTACTTATCCCGGTGCTGCATTTCCATTTGGAATGGTGCAGGTTACCCCTGATGATTATCATTATAATTCGTTGAATATAAATTCATTTAGTTTGCTGGATCATACAAGTGGTTATCCTAAAGGTTCAATGGGGAATTTTCATATTATGCCATTTGTTGGAAATATTCAGTCAGGGAAAGAACCTTATTCAACATTTTCACACGAAAAAGAAAAGGCATTACCCGGATATTACTCTGTATTTCTTGATGATTATGCAATACAAGCTGAAATGACGGCAACCGAATATGCTGCATTTATTTTCATCCTTCGGGCCACAAACAGAATCCGGTTTATCTGACGTCTGTTTCCTGCCCGTATGCAGCCTTTAAACGGCTTATTATGAATAAAATAAACCAACCTGGAGATTAAAAAACGTAGACATTAAATAAAATAGAATTATGAAATTATCAGTTTTATCAGTTTGTTTGTTACTACTCTTTTCATGTAATAATAAGTCTTCTCAAGAAAAAGAAGCAGGTGAGGATGCTACTCATTTAAAAATTGCAGCCTATAATGTAGAATACAGTAAAAATGCCACAGGAACAGAAATTGGAGAGGCATTAAAACCGTATAATTTTGATGTGGTATGTTTTTGTGAGGCTCCAGGTGGCGACTGGACAAAAAATGTAGGCGAGGTGATGGGGCTGAAGTATACTGTCGTTGGCAAATATTCTACTGCTGGGCATAAAAACAAGTATAAAACGATTGTCAGTAAAACACCTTTTTACGATTACGAAGAAGTGTTGATGGCAGATACGTTGCATACAGCCACAAGGGCCAAAACAAAAATTGGAGATACCGAATTTTCAATATACGCAGTTCATTTTCCTTTTGGATGGAGAAACCAGGCACATATCGATGAAACCACAGGGAAAATAAAGGCCTTTATTAATTATTTAAAAGAGAGGCAAAATGACGAAATATCTGTCGTTGCCGGCGATTTTAATTTCAGGCCTTCCAATGCCGAAAAGAAAAATATGTATTACGAAATGTTTCGCGATATAAGTATGGATAATACCTGGAAGAAGTTGGGAGTTGACTGCACTAAAAGGAATACTTACGATGCAAAGGTTTCTGCTGATAGCGGAAACGGAGAGGTGATCGACCATGTTATGTTTAACACTTCTAAAATAGATGTGGTTGGCGGAGAAATAATTGAAATGGAAAAACCTTTGTCGGATCATAAACCGATTTGGGCAGAACTGGTGGTGAAGTAAGTAACTGATTTTAATATATATTTATTAGAAAGAACTATGATTTTTAAACTTATGAACTCATTCAAAATGAAAAAATATATAGTATTAATCATTTTTATTATTTTCGAAACTTTTAAAATTCAGCTAAATGAATCCAATCAAGAACTTATTAACTTTAGTTTTCCTGGCAACTGTTATCCAGTCTTCCAGCGCGCAGGGAAAAAACGAACTTTCGTTTAATGCTACAGGAACTTTCAAAATTGCCCAGTTTACTGATATTCATTACAAACCCGGTGTGCCGGAATCAGAACCATTGGTGGAATTAATAAAATATATCCTGGAAACGGAGAAACCCAATTTGGTGGCGTTTACCGGTGATATTGTTACTGGCCGTCCGGCCACTGATGGTTGGAAAGCGGTTTTGGCCCCTGTGGTGGAGGCTGGTATTCCATTTGCCGTTACCTTGGGTAAT
>JBEPWX010000437.1:0-3707 GCA_041642235.1 Mariniphaga sp. | reverse complement strand
TTTCAACTATTCCTTTTTCATTTGCCCGTTTTACTATTGAATAATCCAGGGGACTTTTAAGAATTTCAGGCAAAACTGTTATGATATCGATGCGCATAAAAATATTTTTTTGCAAAAATAGGTTTTTCCTCCCACTGCGTCATTCTGAATTTAAGAATCTTAAACTTTTTGAATAAATTAAAGGGCGACCTCTGTCGCCCTTTAAAGAAATGCTACCTTTCCTCTTTGCAATACTAAATTGCGCTTCTAGTTTCTTTGTTTTTACAGGTTATCAATTTTTGCAGCCATGATAAAATCGTTTTCTGACAAACCTCCTATGGCATGGGTGGTCAGTTCAATTTCAACGTTGCTGTAATGAATACATACATCAGGATGATGTTGTTCTTCTTCAGCTAACATTGCTACATCCTGAACAAAAACCATCCCTCTTTTAAAATTTTCAAATGGATAATTGTTTCTCAGTTTTTTATCATCTACTACCTGCCATCCATTTTTAATTTGTTTAATAAACCTGGATATTTCATTCTTATTTAGCGGTTCTTCCTTTCCGCTGCAGGGCTTACATTTTCTCTCACTTAAATCAACTTTTAAATTATCCATATTCTTACAATTGAAATTATCTTATTAATCGTATTGAAAAAAACATACCAATCTTCTTTGGTATTGTTATATTAGCTTATATCCTGTATTTCAAAGATTTTATTCTTTTATTTATTCTGAAATGAATGTGGATTATCTACGCATATTTTGTGTAGCCATTCTACAAATCATAATTGGTGGTTGAGGTTTAAACTGGCATAACTAAGTTATCTTGCAGGAATTATCACTATTTATCTTAATTTTTCCGAAAGGACCGGTTAGTATGGCATGTATTTCGAAATGGTTATGTGAAATAAAAAAATTAGGAAAAATGAAAACACAGGAATTAAAAATTGAACTCAGCAAAAAATTAGCTGATGTCAATTCCCGAATAATTGTTTTAAAGGAGAGACTTGATGAATTGAATGAACAAAGTGTAGCCTTACAGGATGTTATTATTGAATTGGAATCAATTCGAGATAATATTCTTGTTCAGTTTAATGAAATAGAAACTTTAGGTGAACCGGATTCGAAACGAATGCCTGAACTGGAAAGAAATATATATAAAAGTTTTAGTTCTTTCGAAGAATCTTTTTCAAAAGCAGGTTCTTTATCGCGTCCCACTCAGTTCAGACAACGTGAACGCAATGTTGATTTTAAGAATCCAACGGGTACCAAATAATTAGAGATTCACAAAACTGTTGATTTAAATGAATTCATGCTTTAGCTTCTTCATTGCAGGAAAATTCACAACTATTATTTCTGTTTTTTAATATATGGGCGAGAAAAATGAGATAAAAGCATACCAGCTGGCAGTGGATGAAGTATTTTCTGAGCTGGGTTCAAAGCAGGAAGGCCTTTCCGATTCAGAGGTAAAAAAGCAACGTGAAAAATGGGGTGCAAATGTTATTGAAGGAAAAGAGCAGAAAAGTCTGTTCCGGTTGTTCCTCGACCAGGTAAATAATCCAATTATTTATTTACTGGTTGGAGCAACTGCCATTTCATTTGTTTTTGGTGACATTCCCGAAGCCATTGCAATAATTGTTGTTATAATATTAAATACCGCCATTGGGTTTTGGATGGAATATCAGGCTCGTACATCTATAAAGGCCCTGAAAAAACTTGACAGGCTTCAGACACAGGTCAAAAGGAATAATGAGGTGGATAAAATTGATGCTGCAGATATTGTTCCGGGCGATGTCCTTCAGTTGGAAGCAGGTGATGTTGTTCCTGCCGATGCGCGTGTTTTTTCTGCCACAGAATTAAAAGTAGATGAATCTCCGCTTACCGGCGAATCCTTGCCGGTAGAGAAAAACGAAGAACAGATTGATAAAGATACCGAACTGGCAGAGCGTACCAATATGCTTTACAAAGGAACCGCCATTACTAACGGAAAAGCGGAGGCAGTGGTCACTTCCACAGGAAAATCAACGGAGATTGGTAAAATCTCAGAAATGGCCGAAAGGGAAGACAAAGATAAAATTCCTTTAAATAAAAAACTGAGAAAGCTGTCACATCGCCTGATATGGGTGACTGCCGGACTTGCAGCTATATTCTTTGTCGTGGGTTGGATGTCGGGAAAAGAATTATACCTCATGCTGCAGACAGCTATTGCCTGGACTGTAGCTGCTATCCCGGAGGGTTTACCAATTGTGGCAAGTATAGCACTTGCCCGGGGAATGCTCCGGTTAGCAAAGCGGAACGTGCTTGTTAAAAAACTTGCCGCCGTTGAAACATTGGGCGAAACAACTGTGATTTTTACAGATAAAACCGGAACGCTAACCGAAAATAAACTAACCCTCGAGACTATTGCCTGCCCGGGAAATGACATTGAAGTAAAAAAACTTGCCAGCAATAAAAAAGGGAAGGATTCAGGTAATGGCTCAGATGAAAATGAGTGTTTCAAACATATTTTACGTGTTTCAGTTTTTTGCAATGATGCCGATGAAGATGAAAACGGAAAATATAAAGGTGATCCACTGGATGTGAGCCTGATGGAATTTTTTAATGAATACGAATCGGGAAAGATTAATGAATTAAAGGAATTGGAACTTATAAATGAAGATCCTTTTGATTCGGAATCAAAATTTATGGGCACTGTTCATCTTGTTGATGATAGATTATATGTTTCCGGAAAAGGTGCTGCAGAAGTAATCCTGTCACGCAGCAAATCCTACCTGGAAAATGGTGAAACTAAAGACATCTCAAAAGATTTTAAGAAAAAGTGGATTGAAAGAAATGAAGAATTCTCGGGGAAAGGACTGAAAGTAATTGCCTGTTCTTATAAGACTGTCGACAAGGGAAATAAAGATCGGATTACAGAAGAAGAGGATTTTGTAAACGACATGACCTTTATCGGATTGCTTACCTTTATTGATCCTGCAAAAGAAGATGTAAAGGGTGCTATTGAAAAGTGTAAACAGGCAGGAATTAAAATTGTAATGGTAACTGGTGATCATCCCGGCACTGCAGCTAATGTAGCAGAGAAAGTAGGACTTTCTGATGATATTGAGGTGATGAAAGGAAAGGAGGTTGCTGAAGACGGAGATCAGATTTATAATGCTAATCTCTTTGCCCGTGTTGACCCTGAACAAAAATTTAATATAGTAGAAAAATTTAAAAAAGAAGGAGAGATAACCGCCATGACAGGTGATGGTGTAAATGATGCACCCGCACTGAAAAAAGCTGATATCGGCATTGCTATGGGTAAAAGAGGAACACAAATAGCCCGTGAAGTAGCTGATATGATATTAAAAGATGATGCGTTTCCATCAATTGTTAATGCAGTAGAGGAAGGTCGCATCATCTTCGAAAACATTCGGAAATTCATAGTGTATCAGCTTTCCTATCACTTTGCAGAAATACTTATAATTGCAGGAATCAGTTTCTCCTTGTTTTACCTGCCTCTACTGCCGTTGCAGCTTTTATTCCTCAACCTGCTGTCGGATGTATTTCCTGCTTTGGCGCTTGGGCTCGGCAAAGGTGATGAAAGCATAATGAAAAAAAAACCTAAAGATCCGGAAGAGCCTATAATAAATAAGCATAACTGGATGTCGATGGGCATCTATGGCTTTATAATGGCTGTTTTTGTTACCGGGGTTTACCTGCTTGTACTAGATCGGAAGAGC
>JBEPWX010000436.1:0-3716 GCA_041642235.1 Mariniphaga sp. | reverse complement strand
ATACGGGCTTGTCTGGCCTATGCAGCCGACAGGGAACATAAATTACAACATGCTTCATGAAGTTGTTATTTGATCAAAATATATCTTAAGGATGCCATCCCTGCTTTTCATTAATGTAGTACAAATTTTTATCGGCTGAGCCTTGCCGGCTGGAGGGATGGTGCCCACGCTTCACTTGGATAGCATCACTGTTTTTCAATTCAGTGTTCCTGCAGGTATCGGTAAGCGATGCCATCCGTCTCAGGATTACTGTGGTTAGGAGAAATCAAGTCATCCGGTTGAGGACATCTTGTTGAATCAATATTAAAAAATTAGTATCTTTAAAAAAATTACGAACATGGGATTTGCATTAACAAATAAAAGTATTGATAAGTATTTTGGGTTTTTAACAAAACTTGATAAGGATTCAAAAAAGAAGCTGATTATTAAGCTGACTGAATCAATTGAAACCCGTAATGAGCGTATTGATGTAAAAAGTTTATTTGGTGCCTGGGAAGATGATAAAGATTCTGATGAAATTATTAAGGATATAAAATCTTCGAGACTTGAGGAGGTTACAAATCATCATAATATGCTATCGGAAAAAAGATTAAATTTGTAAAAAAAGGCATATGGGATTTGAAACAATTGAAATAAAGAATAAAAAAAGAGGGCAAGCTATTAACCTTCCACGTGGAATGGAAATTAATGACAGCAAGGCTTATCTTAAGCGGGTGGGCAATTCCATTCAAATTATTCCTTTTCATAATCCGTGGCAAAATATGATAGAAGGAGTTGATTTGTTCACTCCTGATTTTATGGAAAACAGAAACCAGTCCGCACAACAAAAAAGAGAATCTTTTGATTAATGGAATATTTGCTGGATACCAATATTTGCATCTACATTATTAAAAAGAAGCCGGCTCATGTATTTGAGAAATTCAAAACACTTGAAATTGGTTCAATCGGAATCTCAGGCATAACATTAGCCGAGTTAAGATATGGGATAATGAAAAGTTCTAATATTGAGAAAAACAGTGAAGCTCTTGAACGATTTTTAACTCCGTTGGATATAGTCGACTTCGATTCTAATGCCGCTAAAGAATATGGTAAAATTAGGGCTGATTTAGAAAAAAAAGGAACTCCAATTGGCCCCCTGGATATGTTAATTGCATCACATGCAAAAAGCCTGAATTTGACCCTTGTCACTAATAATGAACGGGAATTTAGCAGGGTATCTGAATTAAAAGTAGAAAACTGGACCTTGTAACTTCTAATTTATTACAATCAATGTTCAGTCAGCGGTTTAAAAGTAGCAGATACTAAAAACAATTCACTGGTGGATGCCTGTCGTATCCTTCCGTTTTCAACTTCGTACAATGATTCCATCCGCAACGGTCTGGCATTATCGCCCACTTTCCACCGCGCCTTCGATCGGGGATTTATGCCATTTCAGATGAATATAAGGTACTGGTACACCCGCAACTGAAAGATTATAACCCATCCTCCGGAATCCGGCAGTATGAGAACAAGGAGCTTCACCTACCCGGGCGAGGAACGGTGTTTCTGAAGGGAACCGTTCTTTTCAAAGAGAACGGTTCCTTTGGCTATAAAAAATGCTTATAAGATTATAGGATTGAGAAATCAAATCATTCATGCCTACGATAATATTTCTGATGAAAATATTTGGGCAATCATCCAAAAGCACATTCCTGTATTGAAGGTGGAAGTGGAAAATCTTATTTATAAAGAAACGAATCAGTAGAAGCCAAATATTACCGGGTTCAGTATAGAGTTTATGTGGTTCAGATTGTGCTTTGTTGAGTGATTACTCATCCCGGTATTTTTACCCGGGGGAACAGGAGTGGGCGGGCAGATCACCTGTCAGCGTCCCCTGGTCCTGACAGCGTGAATAAACGTCTGTCGGCTTTGATTGGAAGAATTAAAGGATTGGCAGATTAAGAAATTGCCTTGGTGGCAGGGATACCTATTATTTAGGAGTGGGTTCAAAAAGGATATTAATTCTTGCTGAAAATGGTATAAATAATCATATGTTTCATCTTCTTTTTATTTTGTATAAGAAAAAAATGCCAACAATTTTATTAATCGCTGGATGGAGATTATACTTCTGGTCAAATGAGAGAAATGAACCCATTCATATACATGCTGAAAAAGGCGATATGGAATGTAAGTATTGGCTGGATATTGAAAACTTTGAAATTAAATCGGCTTTGGAATATAATTTGACGCCTCAGGCAAGAAGGGAAATTAAGAAAATAATTTACGAACATTTTGATTATATTGTTAGTGAATGGAGTAAATATTTTAATAGCAGACAGTTATGGAAAGAGCATATAATAGTATTGATTTAAAATTTGAAAAAGATTATTTGACACTTACCGTGGATAATCAAACCGTACGGCTGAGATTATCTGAAGTTTCAGATAAACTGGCTAATGCTTCAGAAGCTGAACGAAATGATTATAAAATTTCCCCCTCCGGATATGGAATTCATTGGAGACTCCTTGATGAGGATTTATCAATAAATGGTTTATTGCAGGTTTCTGAAATCAGATAATTGTATTTATCCGGCGAATCATTGTTCGGGCAAATTAGGCACTTACCGGGTGCTGGAGCATTCATAATTGAAGTATTATAATCTGGCAGCCGGAATCCATCAGATTGCGTATAAGTAGATTTTGCTTCCTGCGGATGAGCGGTTTTATCCTTCGGTGAAGAGCTTGCAGGAGCACAGGAAGAAGTTCGATAGCGTTTGAACGAGAAGGTTTGTTTTCCTGCTTGCAGCAGGATTTGGCTTTGGCCGATTTTCAATTCCGTTGCGCTTCAATTTGTTGTTTGAAGATTCATGTGGTTTATTTTGTTTATAGAGTTCATGTTTTTCAGATTGTGTTTTGTTGAGTGGTTACTCATCCCGAAATTTTCACCCGGGAGAGCAGGAGTGGGCGGCAGATCACCTGTCAGCGTCCCCTGGTCCTGACAGCGTGAGTAAATATCTGTCGGCCATGATTATAAGGATTAAAGGATTGGCAGGATTACGGAACTGTTGCACGTAAGGTGGTGACTTGTTGGGAATCAGCGAATCGCTGCTTGTTATCCAATCGAGATATTTAACTGTCTTCCCAATCCAATTTCAATTAATTTGTAGTATGTTGAAATCTGAATATCACTTTGTCCCCGCTCAATTCTTGATATATAACTCTTTTTTGTTCCGGTCTTTTCTGCAAGTTCCTCCTGGCTTAAATTTGCCTCTTTTCTTGCTTCTTTCAGCATAACTCCCAATCTGAATGCCAATGAATCTGCATCATATCTATCCCTTGAGGGAGTACCTTTTTCTCCATATTTTTCTTTTAACAAGTCTTCGAAATCAGTTACATTTTTCATTTTATTTTCCTCCATATTTTTCTTTCAAATACTCTTTTTTCAATTTCTCAGCCATTATTATCTCCGCATGAGGAGTTTTCTGAGTCTTTTTTACAAAACAGTTTGTCAATACAACAAGGTCTCCTTTGTCCTGAAAGCAAAGGATCCGGATGTTCTTAAAGGCCGTAATCACCCTGATTTCCCAAATTCCATCTGTATTTGCAAGCAACTTATAAAATTTCTTTGGAACTTGCCTTTCAAATCGAACCAGATCAAGAACGTATTCAATTTTACTTTGAATTTTTAAATCTTGGTTTTTATAAAAATCTTTAAAATAATCCTTGTATATGATTATC
>JBEPWX010000435.1:0-3718 GCA_041642235.1 Mariniphaga sp. | reverse complement strand
AGATCAAAATAGGATTTATTAATTTCCCCGGAAGATAATCCATGCACTTTCAGGGTCTTTTCCATTGCAGTTTTTGTTTCACCGTCAGCGCCATTGTAGGTCATGGCCAGAGCTATGCTCACACTTAAGGGTGAAACCATAATGTTTTCATACTTGTTGTCGGATGAAAAAACATTTTGAAAAAGCTCAAACCCGAACCGGTTTTCAGCTTCAATAAGCCGGGCTGTTTTCTCTGTTACTTCAATTGCACTAAATTCATCGGTTGGTTCCTCCGGTATGTTGCATGACGGTAAAAGATAGAAAAGGATAAGAATTAAAAATACAGAAGTTTTCATAGCAGCATTACAGTATTGGTTAATGTATCAAAGATGATGCCTGATTTTAAATGGTTGCGTTATATAATTTTTATTTTATGACAGACGCAACCATTACATTGCTATATTAATCTTTACAATGTCCACCGCAGGAAAATGAAACTAAGGTGATGAAAAAAGTAAAAGAGAATTTTGTTGAGTAAAAGCTGAATTTATCTTTACTTTGGGGGAACATTTACAGGCCTGAATTGGAAGATTTAAAGTTGATTATAAAGGAATGTGCCTCGGGTAATGTGCGCGCTCAGGAAAAGCTTTACCGGATGTTTGCACCGAAAATGTTCGGGGTTTGCCTTCGTTATGCAAAAGATCGTACTGAGGCCGAAGATAACCTGCAGGATGGATTTGTGAAAGTGTTTGCCAACATAAAAGATTTCAGGCATGAAGGTTCTTTTGAAGGATGGATGAGGCGTGTAATGGTTAATGTTTCATTGGGAAAATACCGGAAGCAGAATTTGATGCACCCGGTAGAGGACATTGGGAAATATGAACCTGTGCAGTTGTCAGATGATGTATTTGCAAAATTGGGTGCCGATGAATTGCTAGGATTGATTCAGCAACTGCCGCCACGTTACCGTATGGTTTTTAACCTGTATGTATTGGATGGTTTAAACCATCAGCAGATAAGTGAAGCCATGAACATTTCGGTGGGAACATCGAAATCAAATCTTGCCAGAGCAAGAGATATTTTAAAACGTAAAGTGCTTGAACTATACGACGATATAAAATCTAATGCAAGTTATCCTGCATAATGAATGAAGAGAATAACATAGATAAACTGTTTAAGGAAAAGCTGGAAGGCATTTCTGAAACCCCGCCTGCTTTTGTGTGGAATGGAATTAAGGAAAAGCTGGCCGATGTTCGAAAAAAGAAACGCATTGCGTGGTACAGTTGGTCGGCAGTAGCAGCCATGCTGTTGCTGGCATTTATTGCCGGTTGGTACTTCAATGAGTCGTCGGAGAGCATTATTCCCAAAACGGCCGAAAAAGAGGTTGAAAAGGTGGGCGGTGAAGCTGCTTCCGGTAAGACGGTGATGCCGACAGAACCTGAAGGTGAAGAAGAGAATGAGGCTGATAAGAAACAAGATGCTGATTTTATGGCTGAAGCTGCCGGATTTGAATCTTTAGAAGGAAATTCTGATAAGGGCAATGCTTCTTCAAGGGCCGTGGTTCCTTCTGTTCTTGTATCCAGGGAAAAAATAAAGCTCCCTGACAGAATCCAACCTATTGAAGCTGAATTACAGGTGCAAGTCAGGTTACAATATGAAGCCGATGAGCCAGAGGTAGAAAGAACAGCCGGTTTATCATCTTATGAAAGGGAAATCATTGAACGAAATGTAGCCACAAATATCGATCCCGTCAAAGAAGAATACGGTTGGAAAATGGGGGTGAATGTTTCTCCGGGATATTCATCTTATGATGCAAAATATGGAAATAGCTATGCCAGTAACATGACCCAGGCAGGTATTGATGGAAATACCAATGTGAGCGGAGGAATTGCCATACGCTACCGGACTGCCAAACGATGGAGTGTTGAAAGCGGCATATACTATGCCCAGAATGGTAAGCAGGCCGGCAGCTCGCCCCAGGTTTTTGGAGGAAGAGCAGAAGCCGGTTATTCAACCGCACCCGGGCGGCTCTACTTTAATACTGCAGTGAAAATGGAAACCAGTGGAATGGCAATGAACAGCGTTGCAGGAAGCATAGATATTGAAAATTTGCCTGCCGGCGCTGAAATTGCAGCTGATCTTGAAAATGTTGGTTTTTATGGCAATTCATTAATAACCCAGGGTGAAATATCTCAGGTTTTCGACCTTGTTGAAATTCCTTTGTACCTCAGATACCTGTTGGTGGAATCGAAACTGGATGTGGAACTGTTGGGCGGAATAAATGCAGGAGTGATTGTAAGTAATGATGCCTTCCTTGATAATCAGTTTGGGGTACAGCGGATAGGAAAAACAAACGATATATCCACCATGAATATCTCCGGAACAGTTGGAATGGGGTTCAGTTATGCATTGGGTGATCATTTTTCTCTTGGCCTGGAACCTCGCTTTAATTATTATATGAATTCAATCAGCCGGAATCCGGAAGTAGATTTCAGACCCTACCGGATAGGTGTTTATACGGGTCTGTATTATTCATTTTGATTTGTTTGGTTTATTTTGTTTTAACCCTCCTGCTATTCCGGCTCCAATTTCATCCCGGTTTATAAATTAATGGAATTATTATTAAAATGCTTACAATTTATTGAGAATTAACGCAACTATATAACAGTTTTTTGTATCTCTCTTAAAAATTGCTAAACTATGAAAAAGTTGTGTTTGTTTCTGCTGGCATTGATGTTATCGTTTTATGCTCACCCTCAGAGTCAAAAAGGGCATGTATACTTAAAAAACGGAAACGTTTTAAAAGGGAAATTTCAGTGGCTTAATGGTTTCACCTCTCTGCGGGTGGAATCGGATGGCAATGTCTGGATTTTTAATTCTGATGAAATAGATAAAGTAACGGGGAAGAATGCATCACGAATGCTCCGTATGGAAACCATTCCTGCTCCACGGGGAGTATTCTGGAGAACAGAATTGGGTGTTTTGGCCGGGAATTCGCAAAACAGCCAGCCAAATCCATTTAGTTTTACCGGTTCACTGAACCTGGTGTTGGTTCCCCGTCTTTCCTTTGGGGCAGGCTTTGGCGCTGAATTTTTAAAGGAAACCTATCTGCCGGCATTCCTTAATCTCGAATACAAATTTCGACCAACATGGTCATCTCCCTATTTATTTGTGAAGGGAGGATACCAGGTGCCACTGGAAGATTCACGTGAAATTTATTACGATGTATGGCCGGCCTACAGCAGCATATGGCCGGGACCAGGACCGGTGCACAACTATAGCAAGCTAAAACCTGAAGGGGGATGGATGGTTAACCCGGGGATAGGTTACTCCCATTTGTTCTCTCCCGGGTTCGGAATGTCGGTAGGTTTTGGTTACCAGGTTCACCGCCTTGGATATGCAGGGGAAAAGGATTACCGGCTCGATATCGAATACAACCGGCTGACCATTAAACTGGGTTTCATTTTTAACTAAACATTTCGCTTTATGAAAACTGTAAAAAATATTTTTTTTCTCCTGCTTATAACAGCAACTTTCAGCTCCTGCATGGATGAATATACCGAGGTATTTACGGCCAATTCGCCGGTATATATGAGTTATGAGGAATTAAGAGAGGCCGTAAAAATGACGGCACCCCGCGACCTGGTAAATCCAGGTAAGATATACTTCAAAGACGACTTTATTTTCATAAATGAAGAATTTAAAGGTATTCATATCATCGACAACCAAAACCCATCCA
>JBEPWX010000434.1:0-3722 GCA_041642235.1 Mariniphaga sp. | reverse complement strand
GAAGATATGAAGACAAAAATAGTCTATCAACTTTTACCACAATCTTCGGCATCCTCAGCTTTTGTTACTTCCAATTATTTTAATGTTGACCAAGGAGCCACACTGATACAGTATGTTCCGGGAGGTGAATATGTGGCAGGTGGGGCGATTAATATACCAAAGTTTTTGGATTATCTTATACCTGTAGCAGGAGCTTCTGTTAAACTGGTGGACAAATTCGGTATGGCAAGAACAGAAGGAGAGGTACACCCGGATGATATGGTGGTGGTAACATCGGCAGATGGAAACGTTAACAGAGTGTACTACATTTCTTTTTTAGCTAATCCGTTTAATCAGCAAGTGACACATCCGCCCTATGCGTTATCTAATGTATATTCAGTCAATCAACTGGATAAATCTATCTCAGGTATAGGAGAAAATACTTTGGTTTCTGATTTCCTTTCCAGAATTTTCATGTCTGCTGGTGCTACAGGTATTCTTGTGGATGCACATGGAAATCCGATAACATCGTCTCAAATGTACTTAAACCATGGAGATTTACTGAAAGCAACAGGTCCAAACGGAGAACAAGTGGTGCATTATTTTTTAAAGGTTTCTGAGCCCGGATGTTCGCAACATTTCCGTACTGTCTGGGAAGGTACGGCCGGTGTGGATCACATGAATATTAATACTATAGAAGCCAAACTGGATGGTGTTGATTTGGAGCCCGGTGATGAGGTGGGTGTGTTTGACGGCAATTTATGCGTTGGATACGGAAAAGTAGTTCAGACGATTACCAATCAGAATATTTTAAGCATTGTAGTCTCGCGCAACGACGGCAACGGCAACGGATATACTTCCGGCAATGAAATTTCATATATGCTGTGGGACTGCAGCAAACAATCAGAATATCCGGTAAAGAATGTACAGTGTTTCGACAATCAACTTAATTCGGTAACCTGCTCACCATTTGAGGCAGGAGCTACTGCGTTTGTAAAACTCTCGGCAAGTGGCGAGGTTTGCCAAACGCTTACTTTCAGCCAGGGATGGAATATGTTTTCATCGCCTAATTACCCGCCAGGAAGTGATATGAAAGTGCTTTTTCAACCGACTATTGACAAAGGTTCACTTGTTAAAATCCAGGATGAACTGGGGAACTCTCTCGAAGATTGGGGCATTTTCGGCGGCTGGAAGAACAATATCGGCAATATTTCGCCTACCGAAGGTTACAAAATAAAAGTGAATATGTATGATTCACTGAAAGTTTGTGGTACTCCTGTTGAATATCCATTTGCTATCCCATTAAAAGCGGGCTGGAATATCATGGGCTATCCGCAAACAGCTGGTTATAATGGCATAGACGTGGTGCAGCAACTCATCAACCGCGGCACGCTAATAAAAGTACAGGATGAAATGGGTAATTCCATCGAAGATTGGGGCATCTTTGGCGGCTGGCAAAATAACATTGGTGATTTTATGCCTGGTGAAGGATACAAAATAAAAGTTAATGCCGACGATATACTAACCATAAACAGCAGTTATCCGAAATCAACTACAATAGTATCACCTTTGGCAGCCACTCAGAACTTTATTCCTGCTTATGAAGGCAATGGGGTAGATCATATGAATATCAATATTGTTGCCTTACCGGTTAATTTGTTACATCCCGGAGATGAACTGGCGGTGTTTGACGGAGATTTATGTGTGGGGGCAGCGACCATATTAGCTCAACATCTGGAAAACCAGGGGATATCGTTAGTGGCATCTGCTGCGGATTGCGAGGGAATAGCCGGATTTACCGAAGGGAATTCTTATAAGCTTTATTTGTGGAAACCGAACAAAAAACAGGAATATGAACTATTACCGGAGTTGATTAGGGGAAGCAACAGTTTTGAAAAACACGAATCCTCAGTTTTAAGCTTGGAAAAATATGCAGTGACAGGTTTGGAAGGACCGGATGTGCCGGGATTGACAGAGGTGAAGTGCTACCCTAATCCGTTCAGTGATGCGTTAACCGTGGAAATCAGGGTAAGGGAAAGTGCGAAGGTAGCTATTGAAGTAATAAACCAGTCAGGACAACCAGTAAATTATATTGTACCGTATGATCGGTTGCCTGCAGGCACACATTACCTGAGCTGGAATGGCCTGAATTCTGAAAACCAGAAAGTTTCGGCTGGTTTTTATTATTTGAAAATTAACGTGGATGGAATCCATTCATATCACAAGGTAGTATTATCAAAATAGAAGTTTTATAAAGGCAGGCTTTTTAAAGGTCTGCCTGTTCTTTCAAAAACAATATCAAAAACAGATGCAATGAAAAAACCGGTCATCTTAATAATCCTGGCAGTACTCTTTACAGGCGTAACTCTTTCTGTTGTTACTCCGGCCTATGGTGCATTTTTACGAAATGTGCCGGTAACTCTTGAACAGCCAGACGGCACAACAATTGAATGTTTCGCTACGGGTGATGAATTTTATAACTGGCTGCATGATGCAGATAACTTTACAATCATAAAAAACAAGAAGACAGGTTATTATGTCTATGCCACCATTGAGAATGAGTCACTGGCGCCTACAGATTTTGTAGTCGGAAAAACGAATCCCAAAAGTGCAGGATTGCAACCGGGATTAAATGTTTTTCCCGATAAGGTTCATCTAAAATCCGGTTCGGAAGAAGAGGTTCAATATGCTCCAACCTCCGGTGATTACAATAATATTGTCATTTTTATCCGTTTTGCGGATCAGGAGGAATATATTGAGAATATAGCGGTTTACGATGAAATGTTTAACGGCAACACATTTTCAATGGCCGGTTATTTCAATGAAATCAGCAACGGGCAATTAACTATCTCTTCTTCCTACTACCCGGTTCCTTCCAATGGCGCCATTTTTTCTTACCAGGATCAGTACGAAAGAAGTTATTATGAATTATACGATTCTATCTCAAATCCCAACGGTTACAAAGAAGACCAAAGAACTGAACGTGAACATACACTGCTTCAAAATGCCATTGAATCAGTAAAACCAACCCTTGAAGGAGCCGGAATCAATTTTGATTCTGATTCAGATGGTTATGTGGACAATATATGTTTCATTGTGCAAGGTAATGCAGAAGGATGGAGTAATTTGCTGTGGCCGCATAAATGGAGCTTGTATTCAAAAGAAGTATATATTTCCGGTAACCGTGTCTGGGAATATAATTTTCAATTGAGCGAAAGGACAAATGTGGGCGTATTATGTCACGAAATGTTTCACACCATTGGAGCACCTGATTTGTACCACTACGACGATACAGGTTTGTCTCCGGTTGGAGGATGGGATTTAATGGCTTCAAGTCGCGCACAGCATACTACTACCTGGATGAAGCATAAATATGGTAACTGGTTTAACAGTATTCCCGAGATTTCAGGAACCGGTAGATTTACATTACCACCAGTTTCAGAAAATCCTTTTGCGTGCTACAAAATCCGTGTACCAGAATCTGCCAATGAATTCTTTATTGTGGAGTACCGCAAAAAAACCGGATACGATAGTAACCTTTATTCCTCTTACGATGAAGGATTACTGGTTTATCGCATTGATACAACTCTTTCGGGAAACCGAAACGGGCCGCCTGATGAAATGTACGTTTTGCGTCCCGGAGTGAATGAATCATCGCCAAACGGTTTCTTAGGAGATGCTACATTTTCTGCGGAACAGGAAAGACTAATTCTGAACAGTGGGTCAGATCCTTATCCGCTTCT
>JBEPWX010000433.1:0-3724 GCA_041642235.1 Mariniphaga sp. | reverse complement strand
CTGCCTTCACCGGTACTGATGCCGCTATCGCGCAGGCTTTCGGCAATTGCCAGACCCGACAATGCCACCCGTGCACGGGCGCCTGGAGGTTCATTCATCTGTCCGAAAACCATCGCCAGTTTCGATTTCTTTAATGCAGCCGGACTAACTTTTGTGAGATCCCATCCACCATCTTCCATTGATTTACGGAATTCATCCCCATAATCAACAATTTTAGCTTCAATCATTTCACGCAGAAGGTCATTTCCTTCACGGGTACGTTCTCCAACGCCCGCAAATACCGAAACGCCACTATGTGCAAGTGCAATATTATTTATCAATTCCTGAATAAGAACTGTTTTCCCCACACCGGCACCACCAAATAATCCAATCTTCCCTCCTTTGGCATATGGTTCAATAAGATCTATAACTTTAATTCCAGTATATAGTATTTCTGTTTGTGTTAGTAAATCTTCGTATTTAGGAGGATCGTTATGTATTTTAAACCCATTTTTAGGTAACTGTTTTAAACCATCAACCGAATCTCCCGTTACATTCAGCAATCTTCCTAAGGCATTTTCTCCCGTAGGCATAACGATAGGTTTTCCGGTTGGAATCACTTCCATTCCTCTTTTTAACCCATCTGTTGAATCCATGGCAATACATCTGATGGTGTTTTCACCAATATGTTGCTGGCATTCAATTACCAGGTTATTTGTTCCTTCACGTGTAATTTCAAGTGCATCAAAAATGGGGGGCAGATCACTGTCATCTCTTTCGAAACTAACATCCACAACAGGTCCTATTACCTGTATAATTTTTCCTTTGCTTTGGTCCATATGTTATTTCAATTTAAATAGCGGCAAAAAGATACCGTTTTTTTTTTGCTGTTCAAAGTTAAATTTCATTTTAAATTTAATCCAATTCTCTATCTATTATTTTTTGTAAGCAGGCCAATTCCCAAAAAACTATAAACCAGCATCTGTACCATTTGTTAGCTGGTGAGAGTATAGAATTTAATTATTACTGCTGCTAAGAGACAAAAGAAAATTTAAGAACTACGCTTCTGCATATTATTTATAAGATTTAAAAAATGAATTTTCCGTAAATCATCGATATGAAGATTATTCAAAATATTGGTTGCTGCAGAAAACAATGAGTTGGACTTTTCCTCCGCAATCTCTTTTATTCCCAATTTATTATAAATATGAATCATAGATTTTATTTTCTCTGCAGGATGAATTTTTTCAGTATAAAGACAATCCAGTAACTCTTGCTTCATCTTTCCGCCTGCTAATTCAAGGGCTTTAATGAGCAAATAGGTTTTTTTTCCGGCAAGAATGTCGCCTCCAATCATTTTTCCAAAATCCTGCTGATTTCCGAAAGCATCGAGCCAGTCATCCTGAACCTGAAAGGCAAGACCAAGTTTAATTCCCATTTCATAGAGCTGCTTTGTAGTTTCTTTCGGGGCATTGGCAAGTAAAGCTCCGGCTTTCATACTACATCCCAGGAGCACTGCAGTTTTTAATTGAATCATTCGCATATATTCCTGCTCTGAAACCTCTGGTATTTTCTCAAAGTTCATGTCATATTGTTGTCCCTCACATACCTGGAGTGCTGTTTGGGTAAATAATTCTGCCACATCGAATAGCCGGTTTGAGTTACATTCCATAAGATATTGGTATGTAAGGAAAGCCATAGCGTCACCCGAAAGAATGGCTTTGTTTTCATTAAATTTAACATGGACAGTGGGTTTATTTCGCCGGACTTCAGCTTTATCCATTATGTCGTCATGTAACAGCGTGAAATTATGAAATACTTCTATGGCAATTGCTGCAGGCAATGCAGGTTCTGTTTCGTTTTCAAATAAATTATAGGCCATTAGCAGCAATATGGGTCGAAGTCTTTTTCCCCCTACATCAAGAGAATATCTGATTGGTAAATATAGTTCAGCAGGTTTACGGTCAATTAAATCAGCATTCCGCTTCTCAATTTCCCTGTTGATTCTGTTTTGAAGTTCTTCAATGGCAAACATGGTATTTTATTCATTAGTTATTTTCAGAAATTTTTAATTCTTCCAGTTCAATATCCTCCTCCTCATCAAAGATATGCAACAGGGGTTCTCTGAAAGCATGCATAGTACTTAACCTGTCCAGGGAGGTCAACAGTGTGGGAAGTAAAATTAAATTGGAAGTTACCGCCACCAGTAGCGTAAGTGAAACCAATACCCCCATGGCCTGTGTCCCGCCAAAATCTGACAGGGCAAATATTCCGAATCCAAAAAACAGTACCACTGATGTATAGAACATGCTCACCCCTGTTTCTTTTAAAGCCAATACCACCGACCGGCGAATGTTCCAACCAGTGATAATTAATTCCTGCCGGTATTTAGCCAAAAAATGAATTGTATTGTCGACAGATATACCAAAAGCGATGCTAAAAACCAAAATTGTGGAAGCTTTAATGGGTATATCCATATATCCCATAATTGCAGCAGTAAAAATTAAAGGAAAAATATTAGGAGTTAATGATAACACAACCATCCGCCACGAGGAAAACATTACTGCCATGAACAATGATATCAGTAATATTGCCAAGCCAAGGCTTGAAAGAAGACTTCGGAGCAAATATTGTGTCCCTTTAAAAAAGGTTATGCTTGAACCGGTAACCATTATATTATAATCTTCTGCTGAAAAAACAGAATCAATATCGGCCTTTAAACCAGTATATAATTCTTCCATACGGGTGGTTCCTACATCCTTCATACGGATGCTTATACGGGTTATTTGCTGTGCACTGTCGATAAAAGAATTCAGCTTATTGGGATTGGTTTCTTCTCCGCCTGCATATTGCATTATAAAGTTTATCTCGCGGTTATTTGGCAAGTCGTAATAATTCTCGTTTCCATTATAAAAAGCCTGTTTTGAAAATTTTAACAGGTTGAGCAGGGAGAGTGGAGTAGATAATTCAGGATAGTCGGCAAGTCGTTGCTCAAGTTCATCAATTTTCCTGAAGGTTTGCAATTGCATTACACCTCCTGGTCGTTTTGTGTCAACCATTATTTCCAGAGGCATCAGTCCTTCAAAATTAGATTCAAAAAACTGCAGATCTTTGTAAATTTTGTCATCTTCGGGAATATCGTCAACCATATAGCCGGAACTTTCCATAAGTGTAATGCCATATATTCCAAAACCTAAAATTGCCACTGCAATAATATATACTTTTTTGCGGTGGTATTTGGTAATGAGAATAAGCCTCTTGATTAAAGAAGAAACATATCGATTGTTAAGGTGGCTAACATGCTTTGGTGAAGGCGGCTCAATGAAGCTGAAAATTATTGGGATCAGCAGCAACGACAACAGGAACAATCCCATAATATTTAGGGAAGCTACTATTCCGAACTGCCTGAGGATTTCGCTCTTTACGATTATAAAAGTGGCAAACCCCGATGCAGTGGTAAGATTGGTAAGAAAGGTAGCATTTCCAATTTTTATGATTACGCGCTGGAGTGCTTTTATTTTATTTCCATGCCGTACATATTCATAATGAAACTTATTTAACATGTATATGCTGTTTGGGATTCCGATCACTATGAGCAACGGAGGTATCATCCCCGAAAGCAGGGTAATATTAAAACCGAAAAATGACAGCATACCGAGCGCCCATACTACACCTGTGAGAACAATAATAACGGGGAAAAACACAGCCTTGAAAGAACGAAAAAAAATAAACAGTACGATTATAC
>JBEPWX010000432.1:0-3731 GCA_041642235.1 Mariniphaga sp. | reverse complement strand
AATATAACTGAACAAGGTCATTCCCGAAGTGGCAACTACATCCATTTGCAAAATACGTTTCATATGCAAGTGATGTTTAAACAATTAAACCCAGACTCATGAATAAAGTTTATCCTAATCTCTGGTATGCATAATTCATTTAAAACTTGTTAAATTTCAGGTTATACTGTTATGATTCTCTGTGTTAAGCAATCTTTTCCATATTTTTGACCTTCAAATTAAAAAAATGAGGATCCTTTTTATCATAGGTCTGCTGGTTCTGATTGCGGGATTTAATAGCCTCGCACAAACTGATCCCTTACTGGTTGACCCCATTCTGGTAAGGTTGAAAGCCCGACTGATAAGTGCCGGCGACAGTTCAGCCATACCTTATGCCAACATAATCAACAACCGAAACCGCAGTGGCACCATCACCGATAACAATGGCTATTTTAGTCTCGATGTATTGAATATTGACAGCCTTATTGTTACATCGGTAGGTTACCAGAAAAAAGTTTTATATATCCCTCACAATTACATGGGCAACGAACTGCTCACATTCACCATGAATCCGGTGAGTTATGCGGTCGGGGAAGTAGAGGTAAAAGGGGAAAAACCCCGGGTAGCTGATGACCTGGGCACAGGAAAGCCCGTAGATATTCCGGTTGAACTGCGAGGAGATGCCTTCAACGAAAAGCCACCTCTTCTTTCAGCACTTTTTAATCCGGTATCATACTGGCACTACTACCTCAGCAGGAGCGAACGGGAAAAACGTGATGTGCGGGAAGCTATGGCGCTGC
This sequence comes from Mariniphaga sp., assembly GCA_041642235.1. GTDB lineage: Bacteria > Bacteroidota > Bacteroidia > Bacteroidales > Prolixibacteraceae > Mariniphaga. The sequence continues at coordinate 2,952 of JBEPWX010000432.1, read as the reverse complement.
AACAAAACTGGGAAATGCATTCGCAAAATTACAATAAGGAGATGGTGATGAAACTTACCGGCTTGAACGAAGCGGCTGCCGATAACTTCATGCTATGGTTCAATGCGCAAAATATTTTACCTTATACTTCAACAGATTATGAAATAAGGGCTTCTATCAGGTATTATTTCGAAATCTATAAAAAGGAGCATAAAGATTAAAGGGTGAAAACAACAAAATAAAAAAAATTCCAGCTTTTTGTGGTTTTCCGGCGATGGTATTGCTTTCAGTACACCTCCGTAAAATCATTAAATGCCGGAATTTTTAAATTTTGCCCTTACCCTCACATGAAAAAAGTGAAAATGAACTATTTTACAATTCCTTCACTTTCAAATTACGCCACTTCACCTTTATACCCCCTCCACTGTGAATTTGAAGTGCAATGGAACCTTTCCCCTGTGCAATTTTTTCATCCTTCAAATCAACCATCTGCTGTCCGTTTAACCACGTAGTTACATGGTCATCTACCACACGGATTCTCATTTTGTTCCATTCGCCCATTTTCAAGATATTTTCCTTCTCATCAGGAATTTTCACCAGCCAACCCCGGCCATACGATTCATAAATACCTCCGGTATCATGGTTGGGGGGAGCCACTTCTACCTGCCAGCCATTCACTTTTGTTCCTTCGAAAGTAGAACGGAAAAACACCCCGCTGTTGCCATTTGCCTCCTGCAAAAACTCCAGCTCCAGGTCAAAATCATCGTAATTCTTTTTAGTGGAAAGATAACCATACTCCTCATCCGGCCCGCTTTCACATACAAGCAACCCATCTTCCACATACCATTTTTCAGTACCGTGAACATTCCAGCCCTTAAGATTTTTTCCGTTAAACAAGGATTTCCATTCAGCACCACCGGCAAACACCGACATGCTTACTAATGCCAGTGCAAGCAAAAAAATAACTTTTTTCATTTATAGTAATATTGATTTAAAAATTAATTTCCTCCGAGTTCTTTTTTCAGCAGGTTAACATTATTCTGCAGACGCGTAATAGTCTCGTCTTTTGCCGAAATCTGTTCATTCAGGGAATTAATATCCTCCTTAAGTTTTTGTATTTGTTGCTGTAACTCTTCACGCTGTTTTTCATCTCTGACAATTTCTTGCTGAAGAGCTTCTGTCTTATCATTTAAACTGTTGACGCGGATATTGCGTTCACTGAGAACCGATTCTTGCTGCGAAATTTCATTCTCAAGCTCTTTCACCTTTAATTCAAGTGAGCGGATGGTTTTCTCCCTGGCCTGAAGGGTTTCAGCTAACCTTTCCTTTTCAAATCCATAGGTATATGTATTAGCCTGCAACGATTCTTTTTGCTCGCCTAGTTGTTCATTCAGCACAGCAATTTCCTTATTCAGGTTATCAATGTATTCATCTTTTTCTGCATTGCTGCCCATTAACTCATTCTTCATAGCTTCAAAATCAGCAATCATTGATTTAATCCGTTCGGCTCGGGCATTATTTTCCCGGGTAAGCTGACGTACCTGCTGCTCGGCACGCAGCCGTCCATCCTGCATTTCGAGAAATTTCTTTTTCGACACACAGGATGTAAATAATAATGCAAAAACTGTTAATAGAAGTACAGACAGTTTGTTAATCATGTTTTTTTCTTTTTGATTTTAGCAAATATAACAAATAATAAAACGTTATATTTTCAGTGATTTGTATTAAAAGTTTACTTTTATTGAAAATTTACTAAGATAGAGTAATTATTCCCATTGGTTAAACAACCTGTTGCCGGAATGGTTTTAATTATAAAAGAAAACAAGAATGAAGAATTATATATATATGCTATTTGCTGTTTTTTTCACAATTACAGCTACCGGCCAGACTGAAACACGCGTTGCCAGAACCATTAAAGGAAAAGTGATTAATGAAGCCACCAACGAACCTGTCGCTTACACTAATGTAGGAATAGAAGATACTTTTTATGGTACCGCCAGTGATGAAAATGGGAATTTTGAACTTAAAATTCCTGAAGAAATGATTTCCCGGCAAATTTTCTTTTCCTCTGTTGGTTATCAAAGCATGAAACTTCCTTTAGCCACTTTATTTGATAAAGAATTTAACAACATAAAGCTTAAACCACAAACCTACGATATTGAAATAGTCGATATCGAAGGCCGCTCAATGGTATTGGCCAGAATTCTCAGGATGGCATCCGAAAACACACCTTACAATTTTATAAGTGGCCCGTTTAACCTCGACTGCAGCCTCAGGAGGGAAAAAACCATTAATGATTCGCTGCAGGTAATTGAGAAAGCAGAAGTAATCATTTATGATAAAACGGGGTACCGTTCTCCTTCAAAAACCGATGCGTATAAAATGCGAAATTACAGAATGAAAACAAATGAACCCAATTACAGTTTTGCATCCGGAATTCTGAATTTTGATGAATTACTCGGACTTGATTGGGTGCGGAATGCTTCATCGGTATTAAACCCTGCTCTCTACAACCATTTTGAATTAGAACTTGCAGGTGAACCAGTTATAGAGGGAAAACCTGCCTGGGTAATCACGTTCCGGCAGGAAATCCCAACTTTTGCCGGATCACAGGATTTCCATGCTACTGCCTTTGAAGGTGAGATAACTATATTCAAAGAAGATTATTCAGTAAAAAGGATAGAGGTAAAGGGAAAATCGAAAATGCACAACCGCCAGGGGAAAACCCTTGCGGTAAACAACAGCAACTCTAATTTTTATGAAGATGTTAACTATATATTTACCGTTAACTACTCAAAAATGAAGCCTGACATGTTTACAATGAGCAAGACCTATCACCAGCAAGGACAGCAAATTGAAGAAACAACTAAATTATCGGTTGATAATGTACTGGTAGAAAATGTAAAGGAAATTGACAGCAGGAATTATTTTGCAGAATAACCATTCTTTGTTTGAGTACAATTCTTCTGCAAT
>JBEPWX010000431.1:0-3731 GCA_041642235.1 Mariniphaga sp. | reverse complement strand
CTCGTGCCCGACATGCTGTCCTTGCATTAAATATGAAAGGTGGTGGTGGTTTTGAAATTTGGCAGCATAAGGGTAAGACTCCTGAACCACCAAATGTGGAATTGCAGCTGGGTGATTTAGGCATTAATATTGGAAAATTAAAATCTGATAATATAAAAAAAGCATTTCACAAGTTTAAAACTGAAGGACTTTATTTACTGGGTGATATCACTCAGAATCCTCTTGGCACTGAGCATTTTTTCCTTAAAGATAAATTGGGAAACATATGGGAAATTATCAGTCACAATGAAGTTTTCAGGAGAGAAAAATCTGTTACAGGTGGAGTTTTGGGAGCTATCATAGGTGTTAAAAGTATGGATGAAAGCTTAAAGATCTATCGGGATATACTTCAATATGATAAAATTGTCTATGACAAGACAGAGACTTTTGACGATTTTTCTAAACTGCCTGGAGGAAAAAATAAATTCAGAAGAATATTGCTCGAACATTCCGGTATTCGAAATGGTGCATTCAGCCCCTTATTTGGTTCAACCTGTATTGAACTTATTCAAGTATTCAACCATAAGCCCCGTAATATATATGAGGGCAGAATGTGGGGCGATCCGGGATTCATTCATCTATGTTTTGACATAAATGGAATGGACGCTCTTCGCGAAACAGTTAATCAGACTGGATTTCCATTTACTGTTGATAGTGCACGCAATCTGGAAACCTTCGATATGGGGGAAACTGCTGGTAATTTTGCATATATTCAGGCTCCCGAAGGTACACTTATTGAATTTGTGGAAACACATAAGATTCCAATTCTGGAAAAGATTGGTTGGACAATTGATTTCCGAAAACGGGGAAGTCATCCCTTGCCTGACTGGCTCTTAAAAATGTTTCGATTTAAAAGGGTAAAGTAGTAATGATTTAAAATAAGTAATTAAGACCGATATATAATCCGGAATCCCCGTCTCTATTATCAGCAGTGATCCCATAATCAACTGCAATTATGAAATTCTGATTCATGGCAATACGTAATCCGGCTCCATAAGAAAAATGCATTTCCTCTGCATCAAGATTAAAATAGTCTTCAGGCAAAGAAGATAAGTCGGGAATTAAGTTGATCCGTTCAATGACACGACCAAAATCAGTAAATGCATTCATTCCCAGGTAAAAATTATTATTAAAGAGTTGGAATCGTGTAAATTTCCATCTGGCTTCGAGATTACCGAAGAAAACACCATTGCCAACAATCCGGTTCCTCCGAATGCCTCTTAATGTTTTTGCCCCTCCCAAACCTTCTGAAGTAGCCCCTCTCATTTCTGAAGTAATAATTTGGGTCTGATAATAAAAGGGAACCTGTCCGGCAATAGTAGATTGCCATGCCAGACGGTATGCTAATGACAAGTCCCGGGGAATAATTGTAAAATATTGCCTGTGTGTGATATTAATTTTGGCAAAACTGCTCTCTGCTCCCAGAAATTCAGGTATTCCAACCAACGACGCTTCTGTCCATATTCCACGCATCGGATTTGGTCTGTTATCCCTTGAATCATAAACAAGCCCGGCTTTAAACTCAGGAATGAAACCTCCATCGGCTTCTTCCTGAGATATGATAGCCCATTGCTGATATTTTTCATACAAGCCTTCTATATCCGGGAGTAGTTCTTCATCTGATTTCCCTTTATTTAACTTATCGATGTCAACTGAGCTTATTTTAAAATTCAACAGGTTTATTCCTGCTGCCCATTTCAAATTCTTTCCAAAATAAGATCCCAATAAATCTATCTTAAACCTGAATAATTTCCTGTCATATTTATAAAACATTCTGGAAATATAGTTTCCGCTATTTTTTGTTATCCAATTTTCATTTACAACAGCTTCATAGCCATTAAACCCATAAAAATCATAAGCCTGATCAGACAAATAACTTAGGTCAACAGAGGTCTGTAAACCTCTGATTAACCTGTCGGAATCATAATAGAACCTGTTTATCCCGCTTCCCTTGGTATATCTGGAGATTTCAAAATAAAGCTTATGATAATAAACAGGATATCGGACTCCCTCACCATAGTAGTAAAAATCAACCAATGCACCATATTGGAATCCAAGATCTGTATCAAAAGAGATACTGGGAAGAGCACCAAAATTCCAACCAGTTTTTACAACATCGTTTTGCGCTTGCACAAAAGGAAAAAGTATAATCAGAAACAGCGAAAATGACAAACTTTTCATAGTTTAATTTCATTAAAAGAAATAGCATATTGATAATTAGGTCTAGAGAATAGTTATCTTTTTAAATAACAAGATAAAAAAAAGAAATAAGAATGATTTCATTATTTAAAAAATAAAAAATATCTTTATAATTTTAAGGGTTTTAAATTTATTAATAATAATTGTATAAAAATACCAATACAAGAATGAAAACTAACAGGAGAAAGTTTTTTCAAATTGCAGGTGCAGCAAGCGCCGGCGTATTGTCAGGAGGACTAACTTCATGCAACAACAAGGCAGTCGGTTCAAGTGAAACAGCACTTGCATCGATAAAGGAAGCTGCTGATAAACAACATTCCCAACATTTCAACATGAGCGGTTATGCTGCACCCAAACTTGAAACTGTGAGAATTGGATTTATAGGACTTGGTGAACGAGGTCCAGGTGCCGTAGAACGTATGTCAAATATTGAAGGCGTAAAAATAACTGCATTATGTGATATTGATCCGGAACGGGTAAAACATAGCCAAAAGATACTAGAAAAGCATGATATGCCCAAGGCAAAAGAATACAGTGGCAGCGAAAATGCCTGGAAGGAACTTTGTGAGAGTCAGAATGTAGACCTGGTTTATATTTGCACTCCCTGGTCGTTGCATACACCAATGGCAGTCTATGCTATGGAAAATGAAAAACATGCGGCCACAGAAGTACCAGCGGCTTTAACTGTAAAAGAAGCCTGGCAGCTTGTTGAAACTTCCGAGCGTACCAGAAAGCACTGCATGATGCTAGAAAATACCTGTTATGATTTCTTTGAACTGCTGACCTTGAATATGGCCAGGCAAGGGTTCTTCGGAGAAATTGTCCATACTGAAGGAGCTTATATTCATGACCTGCTTTCAAACAATTTCGACAAAGAATATTATTCCAATATGTGGCGACTGAGAGAAAATCAGAATCGTAACGGAAGCCTTTATCCTACTCACGGGCTTGGGCCAGTATGCCAGATAATGAATATAAACAGGGGCGATAAAATGGATTATCTCACCTCCATGTCATCGAATGATTTTCAAATGGCAAAAATGGCTGCAAAACTGGCTGCAGAAGACGATTTTTTTGATGAATTTGTCACAAACGAATATCGGGGCAACATGAACTCTACTCTCATTCGTACCAATAAGGGTAGGACAATAATGATTCAGCATGATGTAACAAGTCCAAGGCCTTACTCACGAATTCACCTCGTCAGTGGTACAGAAGGCATTGCACGAAAATATCCTCTTCCTGCGAAAATTGCTAAAGGACATACCTGGTTTGATGATGACGAAATGAAAGTACTGGAAGAAAAATATACTCCGGCAATTGTTGAATTAGTAGGTGAAATGGCAAAAAAAGTAGGTGGACATGGTGGTATGGACTTCATGATGGACTGGAGACTTATCGATTGTTTGCGTAACGGAATTCCTCTCGACCAGGATGTTTACGATGCTGCACTTTGGAGCGTTGTAGTTCCTCTTAGTGAATGGTCGGAGATC
>JBEPWX010000430.1:0-3738 GCA_041642235.1 Mariniphaga sp. | reverse complement strand
CAATTTTTTCCAGTGTGGCCAAAACCACCAGCTCCTCGTTTGGTAACATTTAATTCCTCCACCAAATTCCATTCCACGGTTTCATGTGAAGCTATTACCATCTGGCAAATACGTTCGCCACTTTCAATAACAAAATCCTCCTGAGAAAGGTTAACAAGGATCACCCTGATTTCTCCCCGGTAGTCAGCATCAATGGTTCCAGGGGTATTTAGCACGGTAATGCCTTTTGAAATTGCCAGTCCGCTTCGTGGCCTGATTTGTGCCTCATAACCTTTGGGTAATTCAATGTATAAACCAGTGGGTACCAGTTTTCGCTCCAATGGCTTTATTATTACCGGTTCAGGAAGAAAAGCGCGAAGATCCATCCCTGCTGACAATTCCGTACTGTAGCAAGGTAATGGATTTGTTGACTCATTTACAATTTTTACAAACATTTACTCTGTTTTTTAAAACCCGCTAAGATATGATTTTTAACAGACTCCCGGTCAACACAAATGCCGCGTTAACATTATTTAATCAAACTGGTAAATGTATGCATTGCCTTCAGGTAAGCATGAAATAAGTCATAAGATTGTCCGACATAAACATTCCTTCACGTGTTAAAAAATAGACTCCATCATGTTCAGTTAGTTTACCTGAAGCAGTAAAACCTTCAGCTATTTTTTTCACATCCTTACCAATACCCGACCCAAAACGTGTATTAATTTCATTTAGAGAAATTCCCCACCGTGTGCGTATCCGGGTTAGCATATATTCGTTAAACTTATCCTTTTCAGTTAGCTTCTCCGATTCGAAAAAAGGAAGATTATTCTTAATTCCTTTGATATATGCTTCCAGATGCGCCACATTCCATTGCCTTGAGTTTTCATTGAAAGAATGAGCAGAAGGTCCAAGCCCCAGGTAGGTTTCGCCAAACCAGTAGGCTTTATTGTGCAATGAATAAATCCGGTTACGGGCAAAATTAGAGAGTTCATATTGTTCAAAACCTGCATTGCAGGCTTCATCAAGCAACAAATGAAACTGCTGAAGGCTTTTAGATTCAGTCAGCTCCTTAAGAGTACCTTTTTTTAACCATGTGTAAAAAGGTGTACCCTGATGATAGGTTAAATGGTAGGCAGACAAATGGATAACTGGCAATTTAAACATTTCCCTCAAATCATGTTTCCATTGCTCGTTTGTTAATCCGGGTATTCCATAAATAAGATCTGTACTCAAATTGGAAAAACCAGCTTTCCAGGCATTTTCAACTGATGCTTTTGCCTGATTGGCATCGTGACGCCGGTTCATCTTTTTTAAAAGTTTATCACTGAACGACTGGATACCTATACTAAGTCTGTTTATACCGGCACGTTTCAAAGTATTGAGGTATTCAGGAGTTAAATCATCAGGATTGGCTTCAAATGTAATTTCAGCTTCACTAATTCTAAAATACCTATGCAGAAAATTTAAAATATCAGAAAGTTCCCCTTCTTTTAAAACTGATGGAGTTCCCCCACCGAAATAAATAGTCTTTACACTTTCTCCCTTTAGGTAATTTTCTCTAAGTTCAACTTCTTTTTTAAGGGCAGAAACATAACTATCGATCAAACTATTGTTAACGGTTTTATAAAAGTCGCAATAATAGCACTTTTGACGGCAAAAAGGGATGTGAATGTAAATTCCTGCCATTGATTTTATTTACTTTGCACTTTAATTATTCACGTAATTTATGAAATTAAAGTTTTTTATTAAGCCCATTGTCTGGCTGCTCATCATCTGTTATGGATTATTTGTCCCAGCATCTAATTTGCCAAAGAAGCCATTTCTGGCAATACCCCATTTTGATAAGTTAGTACATTTTGGGTTGTTTTTTATTTTTTGCCTGCTTCTGTTTGTACCATTCAAAAAGATGAAAATGAATCATCTGATATATGCACCGTTAACTTCATTAGTTTTATCGGCAGTTCTTGAAACCGGACAACATATAATATCATCATCGAGAAGCAGCAATTTTTATGATTTTCTTGCCAACACAGCCGGGGTTTTAACTTCTGTATTGTTTTTTCATTTCTTTATTTCAGACACCCGGTTTGAGAAATATGTATAATCAAACTTTATCAGGTATTAAAGTTTGACCAGGTCATCGTACTTTGCAATATCCTGTCCAACAATCTCGAGAGTGGTTCCCTGATAAAAATTTGCTATTTCAGTCCGGAGTTTATCGTACTGAGCATGCACAGGACATAGAGGTTTCGAATCATCATGAGTTTTACAGGGTTCCAGCCTTATAAGGCAATTTGTAAAAAACTCTTCCCCATCAATTTTGATGACAATATCCCATAATGTGATATCAGCTGCATTTTTAGCAAGGGCAAAGCCACCATTTGGTCCTTTGGTAGAAATCAACAATTTTTGTTTTACCAGGTTCTGCAATATTTTTCCAAGAAAAGGAGAAGAAAGATTCAGATCTTCGGAAATCCTCTTAATTCCTATCATTTTTTCTTCATTAGAAAATTTAGCCAGATAAATAAGAGCTCTCAAAGCATATTTACAAGTATTAGACAACATATCAAATTTTTTTATTTATTAGAATTTACAAAATGAACAATTTTTTTTGCATTATATAAAGGTATTTTCGCAATTCTGGCAACATGTCGTCCTCCTTTAAATTCTGCTGTCAAAAAAGCCTTTACAATAGCAATTGCTTCTTCGTCGGAAACAAAACGTGCTGGTATAGCACATATATTTGCATTATTATGTTCTCTAGCCAATTTACCAATTTCGGCACTCCAACACAAACCAGAACGTACGTTCTGGTGCTTGTTGGCTGTAATACTTATACCCTGCCCACTGCCACAAAAAGTGATTCCTGTTTCATATTCACCTGAATCAATAACATTAGCTATAGCATGGGCATAATCCGGATAATCGCAGCTCTCATTTGAAAAACAGCCAAAATCCTTAAATGGAATTCCATTTTCCACCAAAAACCTGATAATTAACTGTTTCTTTTCAAACCCTGCATGATCACTGGCTAGTGCAATGGTTTTTTGTAGTTCTTTCATTGCGGTAAAAATAATACTTTTTGATATTTAATTCATTTATTTAATTCTTTTTCGTTGGAAATAAATTCCTGAGTTGTTTTTTTTCCAGTTTATAAACGGATAAAAGAAACACCATAAGTAACACTGTATTCAATGAATATTTTACCAATGCTGGTTGAGGAGAGGTAAAAACAGAAATAATAAAGAGTACAGTGGTAATTAAAAAATATGTGCCTATACGTTTTAAATTATAAGGAATTGGATAATATTTTCTCCCAAGGAAGTATGAAAATAGCATCATTACAAAATAACTAATAAAAACAGCTACAGCCGATCCCATATATCCCCAAACGGGAATGAGCATGAAATTAAGTGAAAGGGAAAAGACCGCTCCGGTCAGAGCAATATATGCGCCGTATCGGGTCATGTCTTTAAGCTTATACCACAAGGACAGGGCAAAATAAATACCGAAAAATAAATTTCCCAGTAATATTATGGGTACCACTTTTAAACCATCGTGGTATTCGGAATCAATAATTATTTTAATAATATCAATATACAGAACCATTCCCAGGAAAATGAGCAAGCCGAAGATAACAAAATAGTTCATGACATCGGCATAAATTTTCGGATCTTCATCCGATGTTCCACGTGAAAAGAAGAAAGGTTCAAAAGCATATCTGAATGCCTGAATAAACATATTCATTAAAACGGC
>JBEPWX010000429.1:0-3739 GCA_041642235.1 Mariniphaga sp. | reverse complement strand
ATTACGGCTCAAAAATCAGCAAAAAAAACCGAACAAGCAATTTTTTGTTTCTGCTACTTATTGTTTAAGATTTTGTTTCATCCAGTCAATCATATTCTTTTTCATCTCATCGGAAAAACGGTTATAATCATTAGGTGAAAATAATTTTGCTTTTTCACTTACTCCATATAGTTTGTAAATTTGTTTAACCTCATCAATACAATTATTTATTTCTGACAAGTCTGCGTATTGATCCCATTCAGGTGCAATAATCAACAATGGACGCGGAGCTATACAGCCCAATATTTCATGGAAATCGTAAGGAATCCTTTCTTCTTGTCCGACAAAAAATCCCAATCGTGGCAGTAACCCGTGAAGATGGGAGTAAGCATAAATTCCTTCGGCTGTTTTTCCCGGAGTGTTTGTTCGCATAGGTGTAAATCCACATACCGAAATAACTCCCGCAACCCTTTCGTCGAGGGCGGCGCTGTACAACGCTAAAGTACCTCCTAATGCATAACCTGCGACATACAGTTTTTCTTTATCGACAAATTCAATAGTTGTCAGAGCATCCACCGACCACCGTACATCGGCAACCATACGACCTAATTTTGACCAATTTGGGAAACGTTCGTAAAAAAGACGACCTTCTTCAATCCGGGTACCAAATCCTATCTGATCCATAAGATAAACAGCATATCCTGCATCAATTATTCTGGTAATAATATCCCCTGTCTTTGTAAAGATTTCGGAACCTGCTTTTGCATATCCTTTAGCATAATCATATTCATGCAGGTAAATAACAACAGGCATATTATCCATTTTGGGCTTTCCTTCCTTATTTGCAGAAAAATATAAGCGTCCGAATTGCAGGGGAGTATTATTAATTTTGGGGTGCAGTGAAGGATATCCAACAACTTCCTGCATAAAATCGGGTTGTTGACCCGGGGAAACTGACGGAGGTTCTTCTCCAAGCCCCCATCGAATACGTTTCGTGATTTCCGGGACTTTTTTCATCCATACAGCAGTATCTTTTATCGGATAGCCACCCTGATCAATCAGCAAATCGTTAAGTCCTCTGCGGGGGTATTTCAAAGGATCAATTTGTTCTTCACTTTTTCCAAGCCACTTCGAAAAGGAGTAATTGTAATACAATTTATTAGCCGGTGGGTTATTACCACGCTGGAAAATATAGTCGGTAAAATCAAGGTAACGTTCTATATCCTTTGCTGATGGAGCATGTAATCCATGGCGCAGGTCGATGGCTATTTTTTCTTCGGCACCAAGAAATTCATACACTTTGCGGGCCGAATAATATGTCTGTTCGATAGCCCATGGATTGCCTGCATCTTCAGTTATTGAAGAAGTTAACATCAAACCCCGTGGTGCAATCAGTGCCATTAATGAATTCTGATCCACAGGAAGTTTGTTTTCGCGACCAACAAAAAATTTCATCCGCGGATGCAACCAGTGCGGACAAATCCGGGTCATTCTTTCAATAGTTTCAATATTGTATTTGTTAGAAGTATAACGGAATGGTATTTCACCGCCCGTTCCTCCGCTGATTGGAATTACAGCATCTATACGTTCGTCGTAAGCTGCAGCCCAGAGTGCCATTTTACCATTTCTTGATAAGCCGGCCAATGCGATTTGTTCTGTATTTACGTTATCCTGCCCGTACAAAAAATCTGTTGCTCTTGAAGCTGCCCAGGCCCATCGCATTATAGTAGTGAAATCGTAGTGAGGCCACCAGATTTTTTCGTAAGTTTCACTGTCATCCGGCCAGCCGTATTTAGGATCGGTTGCTCTGAATCTGCATCCTATGTATCCTCTGCGAACCGCTGCCTGCACCCAGTCGTAACGCCCTTTTTTCCAGGGACAAATAAATACCGGGAATGGTCCTTTTCCAGGAGGAATCAGTAATGTTACATGCAATTTTGCCTTCTTATCCGGACCAAAACGCAGCAAATAATTTTTTTCGGTAAGTTGCCCTGTTTTTCTTTCTTCCAGCAGCTCATATTCCAAATTATTGGGAGGTGGAGGGAATGTGCCTGTAATCCAGTATTGTGTATTTTTTCTTAACTGTTCCCTTTTTTTTATCCATTGTTCCATAGTTTTTACGTGTATGTTTTCTCTTCCTTCATTTAATATCAATGGATTGGGCAAAAATGGTAATGATGGGAGCTTTTCAAAATCAGGTGGGAGTTCATTGGTGCGTTTTTGCCATTCAGTCCAGATAAGATCTTCAGGTGTTATATGAGGGGGAGGCTCACCGGGAAGGTGGTAATGACTTGGCTTGTCTTCAGGTAAAACATTTAGCAATTGCTGAAGGTAAAATTCCCGGGTTAAATGCTGTGCGGAAACATTTGAGATGAAAAATGAATAATTAATAGCTAATGTAATTAGAACAATTAGTTTTGATCTTATTTTCATATTAGATTTGAATTTATTGAAATTTAATTTTAAATAAAAATAATAACTCAAAACGAGTTGTAAAATAAATTTTGAAAGGATTTATTTTAAAGCCAGTATAAAAAGCGATTGAATGCTTTCAAAAAGCAATGATTTTTTTAATCTGTTTTGTCTTTCGGATTTCTGTCTTATTTTCAAAGTTTGAATTACTAAAAACATCTGTACTTATTTATAATATCACCGGTTCAAAAGTTTTTGAGAAAGAACTGACAACCGGATTAACCAGAATTGATTTAACAGATTTTCCTTCGGGGATTTATACCATTCAGGCAGGCTTCAAAATCAAGCGCCTGATTGCCTGGTGATCTGATAATTATTTCCACGGAACCAAATCCGGGCGGTAGAAATCGATGTTCATTGCTTCGAAACGGCTTCCGAAATCTGCCAGCCGGTTTTTGTATTCATCCCAGTTTCGCATTCTTGGTGAAGTCCAGCCAATTTCGGCATATCCGGGCAGACGCGGGAAAACCATGTATTCCAGCTCGTCCATGTTGGTAATGGTTTCAGTCCAGAGCGGGGCTTCCACGCCCAGAATGTTTTCATTTGTTACGCCTTCGATATACGTTGCGGGGTTCCATGCATACGCTGAATCCACTTCGATGTATCCCGCCCAGTTCAAACCCAGCGTAGTGGTTGAATCGTATTTCATATCTAAGTAAGCTTTCTTTGCCGGCGACATCAGTACTTTTGCGCCTTTTTCCACACCCAGGGTTGTGTTTTCAACGTCAGCCCAGAACTGAACGGCAGCATTTTCCACCAGTTCGGCATTGGCAATCTCATCCCAGCCAATCACTTTTTTACCATGTTTTAATACAATATCCTGCACGCGGTTTACAAAGTAGATATAATCGTCTTCGGCAGTTACATGAGATTCATCGCCGCCAATGTGAAACCATGGTCCCGGAGAAATGGCAGCAATTTCACGCACCACATCGTCAACAAATTCGTAGGTTATTTCTTTGTCGGTGCATAATGTGCTGAAACCAACCTCGATGCCTGTGTAAAGCTCGGTTGCTTTGCCATCGCAGTTCAGTTCGGCATACGAAGCCAGCGCTGCATTGGTGTGGCCGGGCATGTCGATTTCAGGAACGATGGTGATTTGGCGTTCCTGTGCATACCTTACAATCTCTTTGAATTCTTCCTGCGTGTAAAAGCCTCCTTCGCCTCCGCCTACTTCGGTGCTGCCGCCAATTTCGGTTAGTTTGGGCCACGATTTGATTTCGATGCGCCAGCCCTGATCGTCAGAAAGGTGCAGGTGCAACCGGTTCATTTTGTAGGTTGCCAGAAA
>JBEPWX010000428.1:0-3740 GCA_041642235.1 Mariniphaga sp. | reverse complement strand
GAACATGGGGCATCAGTTATGAATTCAAAAGGACGGTATTCCATAAGTTGCATCAGACGCAATGCATTTTTGATAATTGATTTACGGTTTCCCCAGGAGATTATAGCAGTTAAAAAGGCAGAGATTTCAATATCTTCCTTTAAGGAAAATTGTCGGGGCACTTGTATAGGATCGGATTCTATAAATTTCGGCTGGTTGTATTGTTCTGTCTTGTCATCAAGAAAGGCTTTTATTTCAGTGAATTTCATCCTGCCGTTCTTTTCATACATTTTCAATAATACCGTCCTTCATGTGGATAATTTTATCGGATCTATCGGCAAAATGATCGTCGTGGGTAACAATTACAAAAGTCTGCCCTATATCATCACGTAGCTGAAAAAGCAAATCATGAAGTTCATCACGATTTGCCGAATCAAGATTACCGGATGGTTCGTCTGCCAATACTACGGAAGGTTTATTGATTAGAGCCCGTGCCACTGCTACCCGTTGTTTCTCGCCTCCCGATAATTCCGAAGGTTTATGGTGAGTGCGTTCTTTCAGGCCCAGATATTCAAGAAGTTTCCTGGCTTCTGTTTCAGCTTCTTTTTTTGAACGGCGGGCTATAAAAGCTGGTATTTCAACATTTTCAAGAGCAGTAAATTCAGGCAGCAGGTGGTGGAATTGAAAAACAAAGCCGATTTCCCGGTTTCTGAATACGGCCAGTTCTTTTTCCGAAAGCGATGAAATATCTTTTTCTTTGTAAAACAATTTCCCCTGATCGGGTTTGCTGAGAGTTCCAATTATCTGAAGCAAGGTGGTTTTTCCTGCTCCACTTGCACCTACTATGGAATATATTTTTCCTGGAGGAATTTCAAGATTTATGCCTTTTAAAACCTGTAGTTGCCCGAATGATTTTGTTATATTTTCTGCTTTAATCAATCTAGTGGAGTATTATCTTCAGGTGGTTGGGCATTTCCTTTTTTCCCCAGTTCCGATTTTTTTTCTTCCAAAGAAGCAGCATCGCTGATGTTCTGCTTTATTTGAGAAGTTTCCTTTTCAACGGTGGAGGATACATTATCCAAATCCTGTTTAATACGGTTTGTTTCCTTGTTAACCGTCGATTTCATTTCATTAATGTCTCTTTTTATATCGGAAGTGTGGTCATTTAATTCACGCTGAATTTCATTGGTAGCTTTTCTAAACTCCCTCATTCCTTTTCCAAGAGTTTTAGCTATATCTGGAATAGCCTTCGATCCAAAAAATAGCAACGCTAATAGCATAACCAGTACCAGTTCTCCTCCGCTTATGAATAATATGTAATTGATCATTCTTTTAAAAATTAGTCCACAAATATACAAATTGACACAATCATTTATGCAGTATAGATTCAATAAAAAAATAGAAGCCCTGCTTAGGCAAGGCTTCCTTTTTTATTTTAAAATTTTTTAACAACTGTTATTTCTTATTTTTCGAAACTGCTTTTGCTAATTTCTTTTGGAAATCATAAGCAATAGGAGTAGCAACAAAAATTGATGAATAAGTTCCCACTACAACCCCTACCAACAAAGCAAATGTGAAGCCGCGAATGGTTGCCCCGCCAAACAGGAAGATAGCCAGTAACACTACAAATGTAGAGAGTGAAGTACTGAAAGTCCTGCGAAGTGTACTATTTACAGCCTCATCCACATTTTGCTCCCTTTTTCGTTTTGGATGGAGGTTGAGGTATTCACGAATGCGGTCAAAAACCACCACTGTATCATTAATTGAATATCCCAGTACTGTCAGAATGGCTGCAATGAATGCCTGATCAATTTCGAGTGAGAATGGCAATACATTATATAAAAGCGAGAAAATACCCAGTACGATGAGGGCATCATGTGCAATTGCAGCAACAGCTCCCAGTCCGTATTGCCAGTTGGTGAACCGTATCAGGATATAAAGGAAAATGATGATTAAGGCAAAACTGATTGCAATGACTGAATCTTTTCGGATATCATCGGAGATGGTTGGACCTACCTTTTGCGAGCTCATCTGGTAATCGGTTGTAAATTCTTCCAGTGTCACATTGTCGTTGAGCAAATCCGCATTTTTAAGACCCTGCATCAACAACTGTTCAACTTCATCATCCACATTTTCACTATCATCCTCAATTTTATATGTTGTAGTAATCCGTATTTGATTGTCACTTCCAAAGGTTTTTACCTCTGGCATTTCACCATAAACTGCTGTCAGGGCAGATTGAACATCTGAAACCTGTACATTCTGATCCAGACGAACTACATATGTGCGTCCGCCTCTGAAGTCGATTCCGTAATTAAGTCCGCGGAATGTTAGTGAACCAATAGACAGGATTATTAAAGCACCTGAAACAATGTATGCAACTTTTCTTTTTTCAAGAAACTTGATGGAAGTGTGTTGCAACCAGTCCCTGGTGAAGTTTGTCGTGAAAAGGATTATTTTCGTACGCTTAAGTTTCCATTCAAAAATCAAGCGGGTAATGAAAATTGCACTAAACAAGGATGTTAAAATACCTATAATTAAAGTGGTGGCAAATCCTTTAATCGGTCCCGAACCGAAAACATACAACACAATACCAGTGAGCAGAGTAGTTACCTGCCCGTCGATAATGGCTGAATAGGCATTCTTATAACCATCAGATATAGCCAGTTTAATTCCTTTACCTGCCCGTAATTCTTCCTGAACCCTTTCATATATAAGAACATTGGCATCAACCGACATCCCAATAGTAAGTACAATACCGGCAATTCCAGGCAGCGTAAGGGTAGCACCCAATGATGCCAGAATTCCAATGATAAAAAACATATTGGCAATAAGTGCAACATTGGCAGTAAGACCGGCATTTCGGCTATAGAAGAAAAACATATATATTAAAACCAAAATAAAGGCAATAATAAACGAATAAAATCCGCTGCTGATGGCTTCCTGACCTAGTGATGGTCCCACGATTTCTTCCTGGATGATACGTGCCGGCGCAGGCATTTTACCAGATTTTAGAATATTTGAAAGGTCTTTTGCCTCTTCTATGCTCTCCAGACCTGTTATACTAGAGCGACCACCGGATATTTCATTTTGAACAGTGGGGAAGGAGCGGACATACCCATCTAAAACAATGGCAATTGATTTGCCAATATTTTCTTTGGTGAGCCTTTGCCATGTTTTGGCACCTTCGCTGTTCATTGTCATAGATACTTCCGGATTTGAACCAAACTGGTCGAAATCCTGGCGTGCATCGGTAATTACATCTCCATCAAGAGGTGCACGACCATCCCGCGTGCCGGCTTTAAGTGCAATTAAACGGAAATAATTTCCAGCCTCGTCTATAGAATTTGCAGTCCAGCGGAATCTCATATCGCGTGGAAATATATTCCTTATCTGTTCCCTGTTCAGGTATTCATTTACTTTAGAAGTGTCTCTTGAATGAGCAATACCAACAACTGGCCCCTGAAATAACTGACCCGATTGATCAGTGTTTGGGTTTAACAGGGCAAATAGCGGGTATTCTTTGCGGAAATTGGCAAGATCATCAATCCCGGCTTCTGTTGTATCTTCAGCAGCACCCGCTTCAAGTTCCGATAAAAGTGAACTAACTTCCTCTGCATCGGTTGCAGATGCTGTATCAGCAGCCTGACTTTCTTCTTCTGTAATTTGTTCTTCATCTTCGTCGGATATATCTTCTCCCTGTGCAGATTGAATCTCTTTTATTCGTTGATTTGCCTGAAGCATGTAGGGATATACTTCCT
>JBEPWX010000427.1:0-3742 GCA_041642235.1 Mariniphaga sp. | reverse complement strand
TGCAGAATTATGATTACCTGCCTTCGGAAATTATTGAAGGTGCCTTTGACGGTACCATCGAAAAAATTTCTGTTGACCCGTCTGATAATAAAATCATTTACCTGGGATTAGCCCCTTTACGGTATTATATCAGCCGCAATAATAATGAAAAGCAAGATTCGGCTATGGTTGTTAAAACTTCCGATTATGGTAAAACCTGGAATCTGATTACAAAAGTACCCGGGGAGACTGTTAAAGCCATCTTCCCTGCAAGTGAATGTGGGCTTGATGATGAAACGCTTGTTTTTACTGAAAGTAATTGTGTTCGTATAAACAACTCTACAGGTGTAATGACAATTATGGATTTACCGGTTGACCGTTTAATTGCTGTTGAAGGAGGAACTGGAAAAAAAGGTAATCTGATTTACATCCAATCTGCGTTTAAAAAGGAAAATAAAAAAACAGAAGGCGGCATGTTTGTAAGCACCGACCAGGGGGAAAGCTGGTCTCAGGTTAATTCCGGTATTTTGGAGAATATTGCTGAAGGTCAGTTGCCTGCATTTCGCCAGGGCTTAGGGGTTTGTGAAACCGAGCCCGGGATTGCTTATATTTCATTTACTTCTCCTGAAAAAAACAGAGAAGGAGAAGTTGAACACATTTATAGCATTTATAAAACTACCAATGCGGGGGAAGAATGGAAGCCGGTTTATCGTGCATCCTCTTCGGGAGGTTATCTGACTGATAATTTCGAAGGCTCATGGATGGAAAAAAGTTTTGATCCTGGTTGGGGAGGAGCTCCAATCGATTTGGGTGTAGCACCCAATAATCCTGATGTATGTTTTGCCGGCGATAATGGCCGCGGTTATAAAACACTTGACGGTGGAAAAACCTGGAAGCAAACTTACAGTCATAATATGCCCGACGGATCGTATGCAAGCGGAGGGTTGGATGTTACCACTTGTTACGGGGTTCAATTTGATCCGTTCAACGAAGAGCATTTTTTTATCTGTTACACCGATATGGGACTTTTTCACACCTTTAACGGAGGCGAAAGCTGGTTTCATTCCTTAACCAACGTTCCCCGTCCATGGCAAAATACATGTTATGATTTAAAATTCGATCCGGATGTAAAAGATAAAGTATGGTCGGTTTGGGGAAATGCACATGACCTGCCGCGTGAAAAAATGTTTGGCCCGCAAGGTTTCGACCGTTACAGGGGTGGAGTTGCTGTATCTGAAAATGGGGGCAGAACATGGAAAAAAAGCAACAGAGGAATGCCTGAAAATTCGGTTTGCACAAATATATTAGTCGATCCGACTACACCTGCTAACAACCGAACGCTATACGTAAGTGTTTTCGATAAAGGTGTTTTTAAATCTAATGATGATGGTGAGAGTTGGGTAAAAACAAACAATGGTTTCGGAGATAACCTTTTTGCATGGCAATTGCGCAGAAGTTCGGAAGGAAGGCTTTTTGCACTGTTTTCACGCGGGAAACGAAACGGACAAACGGTAGATGGAGCAGTTTATTATAGCGATAATAATGCAGAAAGCTGGAAACAAATTTCCTTACCTGAAGGAGTAAACGGTCCGCACGATTTGCTTATTGATCCGGAAAATGCCCAACGAATGTTTCTCAGCAGCTGGCCCCGTAAAACAGAAAAAGGTGACGCTTATGGCGGTGTATATAAAACAGAAGATGGCGGAAAAAACTGGAAACAGGTATTCGATGAACGTGTCAGGGTCAATTCAGCCGCTGTGGAACCTGGAAATTCAGATGTTGTTTATATCAATACATTTCAGAATGCAGCATACAGAAGTGAGGATGCCGGTGAAAACTGGAGCAGAATTGAAGGTTACCGGTTCAAGTGGGGCCAAAGGCCGGTTCCCGACCCAAACAATCCGGGAATGCTTTTCCTGACTACCTACGGGGGAAGTGTATATTACGGCCCGTCTGAAGGTGTCCCTGATGCAACTGAAGCTATTGTAAACATGCCGGAAAACTGGTGGTAGCATGAAAAATAACGGCAACACGATGAATTAATTTTAAACCAATCGATGTAAAAAGTGATGTGCGAAAAACTATTACAAAAAAAATAATAAATCTGTAAATGAAATTAATTATTTTCGGATTACTCATGTTATTTGCTTTGCCAAATTATTCACAAGGTTTAGGACAAATCGATGTTCAGTCGGTTTCTCTTGATCCGGTAAGACCTGCCCGGTACGCCCGTTCCTTTCGCGATTTAAGCGGCGACATTCATGTAATGGGACTTTTTAAAGTCACCCGGCAGGAAGATGGCCAGCTGGTTACGCGGGCTCAGTATGATCCTGTTTTTCCTCCCACTTCCCTTAATGAGGCCATCATGAATACCTTTTTTTCAAAACCTGGTCTTTTTATTGCACTTAACAACAGGCTGGAACACAAAAGTGGAGAAACCTACTCAACAAAAATGTGGCTTTCAAAAGATAACCTGAAAACAATGGAAGAAACAGAAGCAATTTTCATCCTGCCTGAGGCAGGGAAGATTGATTTTGGAAGCCGCAACGAATGGTCGGGTCTTTTTTGCCACCGTGCCATTCTTCAGCTTCCCGATGGTTCGCTGCTTGCTTCCATGTACGGCAATTTTGAAAACGATACCATCACACCAACAAATCCCCAGAGCAAGTCTGAAACGAAATTCAAGCTTCGGGCATTCGCAGTTCGTTCCACCGATTCAGGCCGCACCTGGCATTACCATTCTACCCTGGCAGTCCCGGTTCCGGGTGAATTTGAAAATTCTGAAGGGTTCAATGAATGGTCGATGGTGCAGTTAAACAATGGACATATACTTGCTGTTATCCGGACCGGGCATTACACCCCGCTTGTTTTCTGTTCCAGCTCAGACGAAGGAAAAACCTGGAGTACACCGGTTTCCTATTCCGAAATAGGGCCTGCAGGCTGCGATCCTTTTTTACTTAAACTTGATGATGGCCGTATTGCCCTTGCCTATGGCGAGATGGTTCAACCCGATGGGAATGAAAATAACTATTTCAAAGATCCACTTGAGAAATTCGACCGCCGCCGCCGTTGCCGCCTTGCCATCTCCACTACACCCGATGCCGGTTCATGGCAGTCATTTAATGTTACTGATTACGACAACCGCAGCGCCTATCCAACAATTTTTCAGATTCAGTCAAACCTAATATTGTATCAATCTGATCTTGAACTTTATCAGATATATATTCCAACTCTGTAATTATCTATTATGAAATGAGCATGAGCAATATGTCACACCAACCAATGATTATTAAAACCCTCATGCGAATTCCATATTATACCTTTGAAAACTTACACTTTTAATAATATGAAAGCATTCATCTTTTTAACCGTTTTTTTTTCTTGTTATTTGGTAAGCGCCCAAAATCCTGCCAATATTGTGGTTATTAAACCAAAAGAAATTAACGACGTATTAAACAACCCCGGTATTGGCTTTACAACTTTTCAAATGTTTAACGGCGATAATCATGCCCCCAACCAGGATGTGCTGCGTGAAGCCAATCTGGAGAAGTACGATAATCCTTTGGATGTGCGGGAGAATACTAATTATCCGAATACATCCATTGCTTATTTCAGAATTCTGTGGAGTGTGATTGAGCCGGAGCAGGGAAAATACCGGTGGGATTACATCGACAGCCTGTTGGAACTGGCACATGCCCACGACCAGACACTTATGCTGCGCATTTCTCCCTATAAAGGACGGCCGATCGATGATGTCCCGGCA
>JBEPWX010000426.1:0-3758 GCA_041642235.1 Mariniphaga sp. | reverse complement strand
ATTTTCAAATCGGTACCGGTATGCATCCTTCCCGAACGCCATCCATAGCGGCTTATAACTTTACCACCTGAAGGGACAGAGAAATGCCTTAGGCGGGTTCCTGCGAGGATGTGCTGACCATAAAAGAAATCCTGCCCGGAAACAAGATCATCAACCGGAAGTTCTTCCATCAAACGGATAAACTCACTGATAAAAACCGGATTTCTCTGTCCCGGCAAATATACAAGCGAATCAACATTAATATACTGAGCCTGAAGTCCTGAAACCTTAAGAAAAAAAATAAATCCAAAAATTACTAATCTACCTGTTTTCTGCATATTTATTAATACATTCCATCGTCTTGACTATTAAATGCTATCGTCTCATAGATAATTTTCATATACCTGAACCTGTATATAATTAATTTTCATCAATGGCACAATTAAATACAGAATTCAAAAAGATCTTCCTGTGCAGGATAAAAATAACCGGAATATGAACCATGTGATATCATCTGTTTTATAATAAACCTGCCTCTCCCTGTATAAACATTTTCATGTACGGCTGCAATAATCGGGCACTTGTTTACCGGGAGGTTGTTCATCTTTAATGCAGCCAGATGTACCAAATAGAATTATTACGATAATTGTTGAACAGTAAATTTTAACTTGCATTATGATATATTGAATCAACTTATTTCAATTTAAAAACTACTGGTATTTATAAATAACCAAATACAAAATCATTAATCTATCAATTCAACAATCAACCCTTTGTCCGACTTTTCCACTTTAGCCAGATTGTTTTTTGTAAGACCCTTAATTGCTTTATCCCATTTCTTATTGCTAAGCCCTGTTCTATCCTTGAGCAGGATTAAATCAACTGGCGAAGCTGTTTTCAAAAGTTTGAGCACTGCCTTTTCATCTTCTGTCAGCTCCACTTTTTTCTTTTCAGGTTTCATTTGCGGAAAAAACAACACATCCTGAATAGAAGAGCTGTTGGTCATAAACATAGCAAGGCGGTCGATTCCCATACCCATACCCGATGTAGGAGGCATGCCATATTCAAGGGCACGCAGGAAGTCCTGATCGATGAACATCGCTTCATTATCGCCTTTTTCAAGCAGCTTCACCTGCTCCTCGAACCGTTCCCGCTGATCAATCGGATCATTCAGCTCAGAATAGGCGTTGGCAATTTCTTTTCCGTTTACCATAAGCTCAAAGCGTTCAGTAAGTTCGGAATTATCACGGTGACGCTTGGTTAGCGGTGACATTTCCACCGGATAGTCGATGATGAACGTTGGCTGAATGTAATGGTGTTCACATTTTTCACCGAAAATTTCATCAATCAGCTTGCCCTTACCCATGCTTGGCTCCGTTTCAATACCCAGCTTATCACATATATCACGCAACTGAGTTTCGTTTTTCCCTGAAATATCGTAACCGGAGTGTTCTTTAATTGCATCAATCATTGTTATTCTTGGATAGGGGGTCTTAAAATCAATAAGATGCTCACCCACCTGTACTTTTGTTGTTCCGTGCAAGGCCATAGCAACACGTTCCATAATTTGTTCGGTAAAACCCATCATCCAGATGTAATCTTTGTAGGCAACATAGATCTCCATTGCGGTAAATTCCGGATTGTGGGTGCGATCCATTCCTTCATTGCGAAAGTCTTTGGCAAATTCATAAACCCCCTCAAAGCCTCCAACAATAAGTCGTTTTAGGTAAAGCTCATTGGCGATTCGCAGGTAAAGCGGAATATTCAATGAATTGTGATGTGTAATAAACGGTCTGGCTGCAGCACCTCCCGGGATAGGCTGTAAAATGGGTGTTTCCACTTCAAGATATCCCTGTTCGTTAAACATCTGCCTGATGGTATCTACGATTTTAGTTCGTTTTACAAATACATCTTTTACCACCGGATTTACAATCAAATCAACGTAGCGCTGCCGGTAACGTTGCTCAGGATCGGTAAAGGCATCATAGGTAACCCCCTCTTTCTCCTTCACAACAGGTAATGGTCTTAGTGATTTATTCAATACTGTAAACTTTTTAACATGTACGGTTATTTCCCCCACATGAGTCTTGAATACAAATCCTTCCACACCTATTATGTCTCCCCGGTCGAGGAGCTTCTTAAACACTTCATTATACATGGTTTTATCGTCGTCAGGACAAATTTCATCGCGGTTAATATATACCTGAATTCGTCCTTCATGATCCTGAATTTCAGCAAAAGAAGCCTTACCCATAATCCGGCGACTCATAATGCGGCCTGCGATACAAACATTCTGGAATTTATTTTCTTCTTCATTATACTTCGATTTTATTTCCTTCGAAGAAGTATTTATCCTGTATTCCGATGCCGGATAAGGGTCAATGCCCAGTTCTCGCAACTTTCTTAACGATTCTCTGCGTAAAACTTCCTGTTCGCTCAATTCCAAATGATTCATTATTTGCCTTCAAAAAATTTTGGCAAAGATAATAAAAGATGCGGGTTTGTTTTTTACAGTAACGGTTGCAAAAATTACTTCGATATTTGGTTCCCCAAAAATTAACTTTAACCTGGAAAACCAGGTTTTGGATATATGGAAGCAAATTTTAAAATGCATAATATACCCCTGTATACATTCCAATACGGTAAGGTTTATAATTCACTTCCCGACTATTATTTATTGAATTCATATAATAATTAAGTCGCGGTTCAAGTGCAAGTGAGAACTGTTTACCTAAAGCATAAGTGAATCCAAGCCCCAGGGTTCCTGAAATATTTAAGAAAGAAATATCGCGTGTTTTACCAATTTTCTGTACTCCAAACTGATTTTCAATAAATGCATTATTTCCTACAACCACACCTGCATTAACTCCTCCCAATAATTCCACATCAAGTTTCGATTCTATCAAAAGGTATCGCAGATATAAAGGAACTTCCACCAGGTCGAACACCTGGGAAAATTCCCCTTGTGTAATGAGAGAATTTGTATGTAAATCTGAGTTTTCAAGATTGGCAGCAATTTCAGCACCAACCGGCATCTTTTCAAATTCAATAATTCCGGCAGTACTGTTCATTGCTATGCGACTATTTTCCAGAGTGACAGGAGTATTGAAATAGAGCCTCTCGGCTGGATCGGAGGCATAATATTCTTTTGCAACTCCTCCAAACAGCTGAGGGGAACTTTCGGCTTGTTGTCCGTTTTGTGCATAATATACTCCGCTTTCTACGCTCCAGCGCCCTGCGGTCCGATACTTGACTGAAATCCCCCCACTCAAATTTGCATTGCCATCGGCTGCATCATGAGTCATATTACCGGCATAAGTTTCACTATGCTTTGCAGAATAGGATGAATATCCCGGAGATACGTTCACACCCATTCGCCAGCCCGCTTTTTCCTTATTAACAGCAGTATATACTAGTGCATTTTTGAGAATTATTTCTTTTTCAAATGCCGACAAACCGGCAACTTCTACCTGCATTTCTTTTTTTATTGAAGTTTTCGATTGCTTAGCCACAACTAAAGCAGCCACAGGTTTAATCATTTCCGGAGTTATAACTTCGTTTCGTATATTTTTAACATTCTTTTCTGCTATACTTTGAAGGTTTGAATTGTCAGCATCTTCTTTCACCTTAGATCTGGTTTCAGCAAGAAATTGTGTACTTTGGTCTTCGTCGTCGTTTACTTCTTCTTCAACTATGGGGGTGGATACAGAGCCTTTGTTATCCGCCTGTTTTTCAACTTCAGATTTCACCATTTCTTTTTGCGCTACCTGAGGAGCCAC
>JBEPWX010000425.1:0-3781 GCA_041642235.1 Mariniphaga sp. | reverse complement strand
GCTAAAAAATCGTTTAAATTTCAGCCTGATGAAGAACCGCAATCCTTCTACCAAACAATTGGAGAGGAAAACCGGAAATTCCATAAAAAATATTGGAGGTATATTTCAAAGGCATTAAAAAAAGCTACACGATAAACATCCCAATAAAAAGGTTTTGTGGTAGTTTATTTTTCGAATACCTTTTTTAGTTGCATTCACATGTTATTTCGAATTTCTGTTAGTTCCTGTAATATTCCAATCTCTTTTTAGAATAAAAATTCCGGATTAAGTTTAGTTGGAATTTGTGCATTGACTTCATTTCTCCATTTTTCCAGTACATTTAACAACTCCTTTACTTTTTCAGGATTTGAACCAGCTAAATTGGTTTTTTCGGCAATATCGTCTTTCAAATTGTAAAGTTCCAGGTCGTTATTTTCAAAATACTGAATAAGCTTCCAGTCACCTAGGCGGATAGCCGACCCCGGGCGGGTACGAAACAGTGAATCTTGTGTTGGATCCCCCTTTTTCATGTAAGCCTGAAGATAAACAGGAAAATGCCAAAAAAGCGGACGTTGCTCCATGTCTCCGTTCTCTGTCATGATTGGCAACAGATTTTGCCCGTCGAGAACCTTTTCCACAGGTTTCTTAATGCCTGCAACTTCCAGAATAGTCGGATAAAAATCGAGATTTGTCACAGGCACATCTGATTTTGCACCTTTTCTTATTTTCCCTTTCCAGTATGCAAACATGGGCTCCCGAATGCCCCCTTCGTAATAGGAACCTTTTCCTGAACGAAGTGGGTACTGTTTGGTGATTCCATAATGCCCTCCATTGTCTGAAGTAAACAGGATAAATGTATTATTAAGCATGCCTAGTTTTGCAATTTCTGATATTAAACGTCCAATTTGAATATCGAGATTTTCAATCATGGTAGCATATTCAGAGTTATTTTGTCCATTCCATTCCGGTTTGTTATTATATTTTGGCAACAACTTCTTTACCGGATGAATGGGTGTATGGACAGCATACGGTGCATAATAAAGAAAAACTGGCTTGTTATTGACCGATTGCAGGAACTCCAGAGTTTTGTCCATAATGAAATCTGTAAGGTATGTTTGATCTGAGGATGGTTCTAAAGAGATGTTTTTATATGGCGGATAATAACTACCGGGATTTCCTGCATGGCTGCCCCCAATATTCACATCAAAACCCTGTTTTAAGGGATCTTCATTCAGGTGCCATTTCCCCGAATGGCAAGTAATGTATCCGGCATCTTTTAAAGCTTCCGACAGCGTATACTGAGAATCAGGTAAAACTGTATTATTCCGGACCGGGATTAATTTTCTATTCTTGCTTTGTCCCCGTTCAGAGGAGCCTACAGTATAAATCCCATGGCGTGGAGTCCACTGTCCACTCATCATACAGGCACGACTGGGTGCGCAGTTAGATGCCGATGCATACGCATTTGTAAAAACCATTCCCCCGGCAGCCAGAGAATCCAGATTTGGAGTTTCATAATATTTCGAACCCATAAAACCTACATCGCGCCACCCCATATCATCAACATTTATAAGAAGAATGTGTGGGAGCTGTTGTCCGGAAACTACAATACTGAAAATAAAAGGAAGGAAAATTGAATTGACTGCTTTTTTCATTGTTTATAATTTTCTGTAAGTTCTGCTTCTCAAATTCAAAGTTAAAAGAGATATAATATAATTCTCATGAAGACATTAATTTTTTTAGACTATCTAATTTTTCCCTATCTGAATTTTGTCCCTACTCCTTTTTGGTTATTCCTAATAAAATACAACACCTCTCCTTTGTGAGAAAGTTTTTACAGAAAACAAAAACTCCCAACAACTTTACTAATTTTGCACCCGCAAAAATGAAAGAAAAAAAATGTCATTTCAGGAAGAGATAAACCGCCGGCGTACTTTTGGAATTGTGAGTCATCCAGATGCAGGGAAAACAACCCTCACAGAAAAGCTGTTGCTTTTTGGTGGGGCCATACGCGTGGCAGGCGCTGTTAAAAGCAATAAGATAAAAAAAACAGCCACCTCCGATTTCATGGAAATTGAACGTCAGCGTGGAATTTCGGTTGCCACTTCGGTTATGGGATTTGAATACAACGGATACAAGGTTAACATTCTGGACACACCTGGTCACCAGGATTTCCAGGAAGATACCTTCAGAACACTCACCGCAGTTGACAGTGTTATTATTGTTATTGATGCCGCCAAAGGAGTTGAGCCGCAAACCGAAAAACTGATGAATGTATGCCGTATGCGTAAAACACCGGTAATTGTCTTCATCAATAAAATGGACCGCCCGGCTCAGGATCCTTTTTCACTTCTCGATGAAATTGAGGATCAGTTAAAGATAAGAGTGCGTCCATTGAGCTGGCCCGTTAACAGCGGTCCCGATTTTAAAGGAGTGTACAGCATTTACAACCGCAGTCTGAAACTGTTTGATCCCAGTATTCAGGAAATTGAAAAAGGAATCGATTTTGAAGACATAAACAACCCTGAACTGGAAAAACATATAGGTGATGATGCCCAAACTCTGCGCGACGAGTTGGAACTGGTCGAAGGAGTTTATAATGAATTCAGCCGCGAGGATTACCTGAAAGGGAATATGGCGCCGGTATTCTTTGGCAGTGCTCTTTATAATTTTGGCGTGCAGGAACTGCTGCATGCTTTCCTGGAAATTGCCCCTATTCCTCAATCCTCATTTGCCGAGGAGCGGGAAGTGAAACCGGAAGAAGATAAGTTTACAGGATTTGTATTTAAAATCCATGCCAATATCGACCCTAATCATCGCAGTCGCATTGCCTTTGTAAAGATTTGTTCAGGGATGTTTGTGCGCAACAACATATACAAACACATCCGCTCAGGAAAGACAATACGGATTTCAAGCCCCACCGCCTTCATGGCATCACAAAAGGAACTGGTGGAAGAAGCTTTCCCGGGTGACATAATAGGTATTCCCGATAACGGTAGTTTTGTAATCGGCGATACTATTACCGACGGAGAGGACATACATTATAAAGGGTTACCCAGCTTTTCACCGGAAATGTTCCGCTACTTAGAAAATGCGGACCCCCTGAAATCAAAACAACTGAATAAAGGGATCGAGCACCTGACCGATGAAGGGGTAGCTCAGCTTTTTACTAGTCAGTTTAATGGAAGAAAGATAGTTGGAACAGTTGGACAACTGCAGTTCGAAGTGATTCAGTTCAGGCTGGAGCATGAATACGGAGCCAAATGCCGGTTTGAACCGCTGCAGATGTATAAAGCCTGTTGGATTGAATCGGATAATGCCAAAATACTTTCTGAATTTAAAAAACGAAAATATCAGAAAATGGCTAAAGATAAGCTGGGTCGCGATGTATTTATGGCCGATTCACAATTCATTTTGCAAATGGCCCAGGATGAGTTTAAGGATATAAAATTCCATTTTACTTCGGAGTTCTAAATCATACAACAATTAAAAAGTACTGACCGGAAAAACCTGACAACCATTGCTCCGAAGACTTTCAATAGCTGTTGTGAATGGAATCTCCAGCACATTACCCACCGATCCGTGGCAAAAAGGGCATGCATGTAACTCACCTTTCGAGTCGATATACATGTAACGATTACCAGCTCCAAGACATCCTACCTGCCTTTGATCGAATCCGGGAAACATTACAATCGGATAATTCGAGAATTTTTTATCGCTGTAAGATTGCAGGTAAAAATTTCTGAGCATTTCAATTTGACCGGGGGAAAGGGCAACATCTTTTCCCTTGAAACGGCCCACT
>JBEPWX010000424.1:0-3789 GCA_041642235.1 Mariniphaga sp. | reverse complement strand
TGAATAAACATACCAAACTTCAACTCATTGAATTCTTCAAACATTTCATCTTTCGAAGCTTGCATTTTAGCCCATTCTTTTGAAATCTCATCGTTTTCCTGTGCATTAACAACTCCTACAGTTGCAAGACAGATTAGTACTATTAATATTTTTTTCATAATATAATTTTTATTCCTCTTTTAACTTTTCCCTCCAATATGAGTAACAGCTTCATTTACCTTTTCTTTTTGTTTACCGGCAATCTGTTTCCCGTTTCAAAAATATTGTTCTCAGGACCAGAAGCAATTAAATTAGTTGCCCGGCTGAATTCATTTCCTATAACTGTAACACTTCTGGTATTTTTATCTGTTTGAAGAACAGTTCCTGTTCCCTCTGGTGCTTTACAGTTATGAATAAAAACATCATTCACATTTTTTAGTGAAATTACAGAAGAATCAGATTTTAACGTTTGTCTTCCAACAAAACCATCAATATCCAGATCGTTTACCCACCAGCAACGTATAGCACTTCCCAAATTTTCATTTTCTGCACCTCCCCAGTTGAACGATATATTTCGTAATTTCAGATCATTTACGTAACGACAGAAAATATCGATGGGTGCAGTATGATGCCCAAATGCAAAAAATGGGTCTTCAGGCTGTTCATGCGATTTTTCTTTACGCCCACCTGTAAGGTTAACCCGAATGTTTTCGACTGTAACCCCCTCAATAAATGTTTCCTTATTTCCACTTATGAATATACTGCCACCGGTATTCATAGTTATATTGGAAATAAGAACATTTTTTATATTTCCCCAGGGCGTGCTGTCGGTTCTTCGATGGGACCATAAAAAGATACCCTGTCCATGTGTAGTTTTAGTGCTATCCATTGTGATATTGGTAACAGTAACACCATCAATCAGGCCTCCATCGCGCATAATTAATCCAAAACCACCACCTGAATCATGTATGGTACAATTTGAAAAAGTAACATTTCTAAATTCTCCATGTGTTTCTGTGCCTATTTTTAAAGCTGTTTCTGTTGTAATTAAAACACAATTGGTAACTACAATATCACGGCAAACTTTAGTAGCTGAACGATCTGTAATTTTTAATACAATACAATCATCGCCACATTGTATAAAACAATCTGATATTATTACACGTGAGCAGCCATCAGGATTTATACCGTCCGTATTGGGGCCATCTTCATCATAAATCCCATTCAATATTGATATTCCTGTAATAATTACCCTATCGCAATCTATAGGATGAATGGTCCACGAAGGACTGTTTTCAATGGTAAAATCATGAAGTCTGAGATTCTCGCAACGAATAAACAAGAACATTCGATTCGGCCTCCAGTTGTTTTCTCTCCATTCCTCAAAACTAATCTTACCTCTCATATAGTCTTCCCAGAAAGACACACCATTTCCATTAATTTTACCGGTTCCGGTTATACTAATGTTTTTTGCATCCACAGCATAAACCAACGATTCATGTTCATTATAATCAACTTGATTTTTACTTCCCCAAATTATTGCACCTGAAGAAAGGTAAATATTAACATTATCCTTTATTGAGAAAGATCCTGTTAAAAAATCACCGGGCGGAAAATAAATAGTCCCTCCACCATTCTTACTGCAAATATCAATTAGATTTTGGAAAGCTTTCGTATTCATTGTTGTTCCATCACCTGAAACTCCATAATCAAAAACATTATAAACCGGCAAAGATTTATTTATATTATCTAAATTGATTCCGCTTAACTCATTTTGGGGAAATAAAGTAAAACCGGCAAATACAGTGGCTGCACCTCCCAGGAAATTGCGACGGTTTATTTTATCATTTTTATTTTTTGAGTTCATCTATTTATTGATTTTCATTTCTTCGTAATCCGATGCTTTCAAAATCAATCTGTTTTATTCCCAGATCAAATGCCGGTGAATTTTTTTGCAACTTAAATCCTTTTTCTTCAAGTCCTTTGAACAGTGGATCAGCAACAATACTGTTTTCGTCCACCCCCTGGCTCCTGTACGATTCAAGTTGTTCTTTATTGCTATGAGGAGTCCCTGTTGCATAATAGAGATTTTTATCTATATCAAAATCACTTAATTTAGGAAATTCATCTAAAGTTTCCAATAAGCCATGGTAAAAACCTATGCTTAAAAAAGGCATGGATTCCCCTGCTGTCTGATAGCAAATATTGTTCTTTATTATGCCGCCCTTTAATGGCCCCCATGCAGCTATCCGAAGAAAGGACAAGGGATTGTGTTTTTCCCCATTCACCATTTCAGTCGGTACATAATCAATAATGTAGTTATTGGTTATGTAACAGTCGTATTTGGTTGTAATACCAGCCCTTGAAAATTTGTAAATTATGTTATCAGAAATTGTAATGTCTCTCGCATAATCGTCTGCCCGAATAGCAGTTTGCCGGTGAGGAGAAATATTATTGTGCAAATAATTGTTTCTAATAACATTGCTGTAACCGGTGCCTGAAAAATAAATGGCGTTTCCATCATCAAGCTTTTGCATTACATGATGTATTTCATTGTATTCGATAACATTATCACTGCTAAACAGATATGGGAACATTTTATCCCAATCGGTTACATGCCCCGATTCCCGTACCCAGTTTTCAATCCCATCAATTTCAATTCCATCCCTATTTATAGTCCCTGTAATTTCTCTTCTGTTTCCCATCCATTCTGTATTGAAGAATTGAGGACGCGGGCCACTTACAACAATACCTGAATAAGGTGTATTGTAAATTAAATTATGAGCCATCCTGTTTCCCCCGCTCTGCCATAAATAAATAGCAGGTGCATGATAGTAACTTTGTCCGAAATCGTGAATTTCTGAATTATAAATTTCATTGTTTCTATTAACATCTTCATGTCCAGGTCCATAACCAGCCAGCATAACAGGTATTCCGCCAAGGTAATTAAGCTTGCTGTTGATTAATTTGTTGTTTTGACTGTACAAATCGAACCTTACTCCCCCACCTCCACTGGCAGTAAATGTACAATTATCAATTAAACAATTTTCAGCATCAACAAACCTTACCAGTGCGTCTGATTTATCAAAAAAAGCCCAATCATGCTGAAGCCCGATATCGCCATCTTCCATGGTATCCCTATCGCCATGCGCAAAAGTAATCCCTCTGAACACTATGTTTTTTATAATTTTTCCTTCCTTTTCATTTCCTTCCAAACGGATAATCTCCTTTGTTAATGGATAATATACATTACCTGGTTCATTTTCCAATGGCCAATAATAAATTTTCCGTTCCATGGAATTTAATACCCATTCACCAGGTTCATCAAGGTAATCAATGGCATTTAATACTTTCAAATTCGGATTGGCATCATCGCCTGAACCGGATAACCGGGTTATATAATAAGTAGCAGGAATTGTTGTGTATGCTGTATTGTTTTTAAAATCGATCGAGTCTAAAGGCAAAATGTTTGATACCCACCCATAGTGTGGTCCTGCAATCACTTCGATATCATGAATGTTTTCCCAATTACGAAAACTATTTTCAGGAAATATAAATGAACTGTATTTCTCAGGCTCTTCATAATTTGCTCCCATAAAATCATCCTTTGGCACCTCAAGATTCTCATCTTCAGCAGTAGTCATTGATTCCGATACCGCATTTACAAGCGCTAAAGAATCAGTACCAAGGAATCGCGCTACAGGGTTCTCAATACTCTCAGGCACATTGACAAACCAGACATTGCCAGTGGCTGATTCAGGCAAATAAGGTATATTATTATCTGCCTTCTGCCATCCTTGCAATAACACA
>JBEPWX010000423.1:1273-3792 GCA_041642235.1 Mariniphaga sp. | reverse complement strand
ATATCATCGCTAAGGTATTTCTTTCCTGATACAACCGACTGTACTGCATCAATGAGCTGGCGATAAGTACAGTTTTTCAACAGGTAGCCATCAGCTCCTGCTTCAAGCACTCCTTTTACAAATTGCCTGTCGGAATGCATGGAAACGGCAATAATTTTAATGCCGGGATCATCTCTTTTTATTGATTTTGTAGCTTCAATACCATTCATTATGGGCATTCCTATATCGATTAAAATCAGATCGGGTTTCAATTTTTTTGCTTTTTTAGTAGCTTCCAAACCATCTTTAGCTTCTCCAATTACTTCAATATCGGGAGCTGAAGATATTAAGTTTACCAACCCTTCCCTAAAGAGCTGATGATCATCTGCTATTAAAACTTTTATTGTCATAATTTTAACCTTCAATTGTTGGTACTATAACTGTTGCTCTGGTTCCTTTTCCCAATTCTGAATTAATTTCCAGCCGCCCCTTAATACTGTCGAGCCGTTCGGTTATACTCATTAATCCAAATCCTCCGCTAAGACTTGTTTTTCTCTTTAATTGTTTCTGAAATCCAATCCCATTGTCTTGAACGGAAATATAATAAAAATTTTTCTCTTTTTTTACTTCAAGTTCAATCAAATTTGCCCTGGCATGTTTAATCACATTATTAAGAAGTTCAGCAACAATTCTATACAAGAAAATATTAAACTCTTTTTTGATATCAATTACCTGATCTTCACCAACAAGAGAAGTTCTTATTTCATGTTTTTCCTCAATTTGTTCCAGTTTCCACTTGAATGCGGGTATTAAACCCAATTCATATAATATTGGTGGACTTAAATCGTAAGTTAGGGTACGGGATTCAGAAATAGCGTTATTTAGCAGTTCCGAAGTTTCAAACAACGTTTTTTGTACATGCTGAGGATAATCATCTTGCAATACAGAAGATAACTTTATATATGCCAATGACAATGTCTGACCAAGGCTATCATGCATATTTTCAGCAATTCTGCGACGCTCCCTTTCCTCAACGAGATTAAGCTCAGTATTCAGCTTCTTTAATTTTTTCTGATAATTTTTAATTTGGCTAATGCTCTTTTCCAGGGCAATTTCATAGTGTTTACGTTTAGTTATGTCATAGCATACACCGCGAAACCCATAAAATTTTTCATTTTTATCGAATGTAGC
Organism: Mariniphaga sp.; assembly: GCA_041642235.1. Lineage (GTDB taxonomy): Bacteria > Bacteroidota > Bacteroidia > Bacteroidales > Prolixibacteraceae > Mariniphaga. The sequence goes on along the minus strand of JBEPWX010000423.1, from coordinate 2,622 downwards.
AAAACCACTTACTGATAGCCATGTTTTTTTATTCCCCTTAACCTTCAATTCAATTTCATAATCTTTGAAGCTCGACTGCTCCTGAAAGCTGGTTTCTATAGGATTCTTTTTTGATTTATTGTTAACGAGTTGGAATAATTTAGTATAGCTTTTTTCACCAATAATATCATCAGGTTTCTCACCAATTATTTTCTCGATTACCGGACTTACATAATTGAATATACCATTCGAATCGACCTCCCAATAAAACTGAAGTGCATGTTCAGAAATTTGTAGAAAACGTTCTTCACTCTGAAGGTATTTTGTTGTTTGATCTTTTATAAGTATTTCAAGGCTTTCATTTCCTTTTCGCAATAAATCTTCTGCTTTTTTTATCCGTAAAACTACATCAATTTGTGCACGCAATTCATCCTGGCTAAAAGGTTTTGAGATGAAGGCATCAGCACCTGCATTTAATCCTTTAGTTCTTTCCTGCGGGTTTTGTCCTAGCGCAGAAATCATTAAAATAGGTATCCGGCGGGTAACAGGATCGTTTTTAAAATATGCACAAACTTCGTAACCATTCATCTCCGGCATCAATATGTCAAGCAGAATAATTTCAGGATTTTCGTTTAAAGCCAAATCAATACCTTCTTTTCCTGAAGTGGCCTTTAAAAAAATAAAATCGGGGTAATGCAGCTTAAAAATTTGATTTAACAATATTAGATTTATTTCGTTGTCGTCAATTGCCAGGATTTTTTTCATGAAAACATGGTTGATTACTGTGGGTTATTATTTTTAATGTTTTGAATTTTAACTACTTCAATTAATGAGCAAATTTATTCTTTTTTTTTGAAAAGTTCTGATATGCCTAAAAAAAAAATCGGTATAATTTCTCCCGGTTCAGGTTTCAATTATAAAATCAGCAGAAATTACTATATCTTATAAGCAAATTGCTGATAGTGTTTCAGCTATTTAAGCAGTTTTAAATCAGCAACATATATTACCCACTTCATTTTCAAACAATGTATTTTAGCCTTTGATTTACAAACCTAAGATTTAAAATACAATGAAGTGGATGCTTCTGTTAGTCCTGCTCATTGCTTTTAGAAGCAATGCAGAAGGCCAGGATATTAATAAAAGTACAACAGCTTTTTGTGATAGCCCTGTAAACATAGCCCTGGATGACGTCAATAAAGTTTTTATTGCACCACCATACAGGTACAAAGAATTAAAATCGGCAAAAAGTTCCTCATCAACATTTACTGTCTCATTTCATAATTTCCCGGAAGAGGCAAAACGGGCTTTTTATTATGCTGTTTCAATTTGGGAAGAATTAATGAGCTCTCCTGTACCAATTCATATTGAAG
>JBEPWX010000423.1:0-1263 GCA_041642235.1 Mariniphaga sp. | reverse complement strand
CACGCTGGGAAAAGCTTAATGGTAACATACTGGCTAAAGGCAATCCGGCAATCTTTTTCAACAATTTTACCGGAGCTCCATTTCGGAACGTTTATTATCCTGTAGCTCTTGCTGAAAAGCTCAGTGGACGTGATATGAATTCAGGTGCACCGGATATCATTTGCAGGTTTAATAACAATTACAACTGGTATTTTGGAACTGATGGCAATACACCATCCACTCATTACGATATGGTAAGTTCAGCATTGCATGAAATCACCCATGGGCTTGGATTTTCAGGTTTTTTAAATGAAAAGGAAGGCAAAGGATATTTCAATAACAGCAATGAACTTCCCAGCATCTATGATTACTTGCTTTTTAATAACCAAAATCAGAAAATTTCAGATAAATCGCTTTTTCAAAGTCCCTCTGCTGAATTGTATAAACAAATAACCTCAGATAATGTAAAATTCTGTCAGGCCACTTCTTCCGATCAAAACCAAAAAATGATTGACTGGATATTTGCTCCCTCGGTTTGGAATGACGGAACTAGCATTTATCATTTGAAAGATTATGCCTATGGTGAAGAAAATGGCCTAATGTCACCTTATGCAGTAAAGGGGCGCGCAATCCATAATCCAGGAGAGGTTACCCTGGCTATTTTAGCTGAATTGGGCTGGAAAAATGTCAGCTTTGAATTTACTCCTATGAAAGATATAGAGAAGCCAATTGCGGAATGGCCTGTCCAGGTGAAAATTAAATCAGAGAACGATGAATTTACTAACGTTAAAGTTATTTATTCCTTTGATGAGTTCTCAACTGCAAAATTTAGCAATCTGCAACAACATGAAACATTGAAGGGCTACTCCGGAAGCCTTAAGCTCAATCATGCCAGTGGAAAGATTCAATATTATATTGAAGCAACAACACCAGATAATCGTACCTACCGACATCCTGCCGAAGCACCTTCCAAATCTTTTTCAATGAATGTTGGCCCTGATAATTTTGTGCCCGATCTTTTCCATAATCCAATAAAATTGTTAACAGGCAATACGGATGAAATTGAATTAATAGCCGAGGCCTCAGATAATATGGGAATAAAAACAATAAAGGTTGATTATAAAGTAAATGGCAAGTTGCAGGAACCGATTTTCCTATCTCATAAAGGAGATGATTTATTTGGGGGAAAGTTTAAGTTTCCATTCCCATTGGAAGTAGATAATTTATTAGAGTACCGAATCACAGCAGAAGACAATTCTTCCAGGGGCAATAAACGATCATTCC
>JBEPWX010000422.1:0-3801 GCA_041642235.1 Mariniphaga sp. | reverse complement strand
TATCGGATATGATACTGACGGAATCGTACATGTTTTATTAATAATTGCAGTCATTGCGATTATAATTAAGTTTTTCAGGAAAGAAAAATTTTTTAAAAGAACTTTAAATTGATACTATTGAAAGGTATAAATATGAAAAATCGTGGCATGAGCCTAAGCAATAGAATATTCCAACCATTGATGACAAAAACAGCTATTAAAATCAGATTAACCAGAACCAGGCTTCAGGTAATAAAACCACTCTTACTGGTTCTGGTATCAGGGTTGCTGGCAGCATGTGTAATGAATATGGTTACAGGCCGCAACCAGTTGAGTTTAGTCCCTGAATCGGAGCTGCAATTAATGGCCACCAATGAGTATAAAACTTTTTTGTCGGACCACAAGGTATTAAATCCGGCCAGCAACAAAGATGCTGCATTGGTTGCCCGTGTAGGAACGCGTATTTCAAATGCAATTACGAAATATTATAATAGTCAGGGGCAACAATCGGTAATAGAAGGCTATAAGTGGGAGTTTAATACGGTTGATGATAAAGCTGTAAATGCATGGTGTATGCCAGGCGGAAAGGTAGTTGTATATTCAGGATTGCTGCCGGTGGCTCAAAACGAAACTGCACTTGCCATTGTTGTCGGTCATGAAATTGCACATGCCATTGCAATGCATGGCAGTGAACGAATGAGCCAGGCAATGATGCAGCAATTAGGCGGTGTTGCCTTACAGGTTGCTCTGTCACAGAAGCCACAGGAAACCCAAAGTATGTTTATGCAATCGTATGCCATTGGAAGTCAGGTCGGAGCTATGCTGCCCTGGTCGAGGCAACAGGAAACTGAAGCCGATCAGTACGGGTTAATATTTGCTGCCATGGCCGGTTACAATCCGCAGGAGGCAATTCCGTTCTGGGAAAGAATGTCAAATGCAGGCGGTGGAAGTCCCCCCGAATTTTTAAGCACTCACCCTTCTGATGAAACAAGAATAAGAAAACTAAAACAATTTATGCCAGAAGCAATGAAATATTATAGTGATGCCAAATAAACAAAATATGTGTGGTAATCCTTTTAATTACAGGGTTAACCTATAAAATGTAATTAATTAATTAACAAAAAAATAAGAGTATGAATTCGGGAAAAGTTTTGGTAATAGTGGTTGCCGGAATAGCAGCGGGCGCGTTGGCAGGGATTCTATTTGCTCCTGCAAAAGGAAAGAAAACGCGAAAAAGATTATTTAAAAAAGGGAAGAACTATTCAGAGGTATTAAAAGAAAAATCCACCCTATTACTTGAATCAATCGCAGAGAAATTTGGGAAGGTGCTTGATGAGGTTTTCCTTGATAACAAAAAATCAGGTCATTACGAAGATGAAGTATTACAGGATGCCCAGATAATTTAATGACATAATAAAAACGATAAATGAAATTATTACACCCTATGCTTTTCACAGGATTAGCACATCCATTTATAACTGAATAAATGTGATAAATAAAGAATTTATATTACCTATTTACCTGAAAACTATACTGATAATTATTGGATTGGTGGCATTTGTTTTCATTTTGTACATTGCGAAAGGAATAATAATTCCAATTGTTTTTGCTACTATTCTGGCCATAGTGCTCCATCCGGCAGTTAATTTGTTAATAAGGTTAAAATTTCACCGGATTGCAGCCATTATAGTTGTTATGTTACTTACTTTTATTTTGGTTGCTTCATTTGGCACACTTTTGTTTTCACAGGTAAGCCGGTTCACGGAATCATTACCAAGGCTGGTTGATAAATTTACAGAAATAATCAACCAGATCGTATTCTGGGCTTCAGGTTATTTTGCTATTAGTGCCAATGAAATTACCGAGTGGATTACCACAACAAAAAATGAACTCATTGGAGGGGCTGAAATAGGCCAAACAATTGTGAATGTTGGAGGTATGCTAGCTTTCTTGTTTTTAATTCCAGTGTACGTGTTTATGATTCTTTTTTATCAACCTCTTCTGATTGAATTCTTCCACAAATTATTTGGCATAAACAACAGAGATAAAGTTAGCGAAATAATCAACCAGATAAAAACCCTTATTCAACGATATCTTATTGGGTTGCTTATTGAGGTTGGTATCATTGCTTTTTTATATACTGCAGGTCTTCTGTTTTTAGGAATTGAATATGCATTAGTTCTGGGTATACTGGGAGCGCTTTTAAATCTGATTCCTTATCTGGGTTCAATTATAGCTGCATCCATGCCAATAATAATTGCGATAGTAACAAAACCATCTCCCTGGTTTGCATTGCTTGTTTTGGCGTTATACATACTCATTCAGTTTATTGACAACAACTATATTGTTCCCAAGGTAGTTGCTTCAAAGGTAAAAATAAATGCACTTGCTTCCATCATTGCTGTTATTACATTCGGTGCCTTATGGGGAATCCCGGGCATGTTGGTTGCCATACCACTGATAGCAATTGCGAAGCTTATTTTTGATCATACCGAATCATTAAAACCATGGGGGTTCTTATTGGGTGACACCATGCCTCCCAACTTAAAAGTTTAATAAAATTTGAATTTTGATCCTGAAAAGAAATGTTTTTGTATCATAAATTAAAAAGGAATGATGCAATATGTGTGAATGATGTAACTCTTATCCGGAATATTGTAAGATTATACAACATGAATGCTTCTACCTTTACAAGGTGAAAAAATTTGCACCTTTAAAAAAAGTGACAATAAACACACTTGTTGTCAAAAATCAGGTTCTCCGGCTCGGTGAAAAAACGTATCAAAAAACGCAGGAAGCGAATGCATTCTTTTCAGAGATTGGTGATTTCTTTTTGTTTCTATGGCAAACAATAAAAGAAACCTTTTCCATTGATTTTGAATTCAATGAATTCCTGCGACAATGTTATCAAATCGGCTATAAAACCTTTCCGCTTATTTCAGTAACCGGCCTCATTATGGGATTGGTACTTACCATCCAGTCGCGGCCTGTTTTGGCAGATTTTGGAGCAGAATCCATGCTTCCCGGCATGGTTGCTTTATCAATCATAAGGGAAATGGGTCCGGTAATCACCGCTTTGATCTGTGCCGGGAAAATTGGCTCGGGCATGGGAGCTGAACTGGGTTCAATGAAGGTGTCGGAACAAATCGATGCCATGGAGGTTTCATCCACCCATCCCATACGTTTCCTGGTGGTGCCAAGGGTATTGGCTGCCACGCTGATGATACCACTTTTGGTTTTGTATGCCGATGCTCTTGGAATTTTAGGAAGCTGGGCAGGTGCAAACATAAAAGGAAGTGTCACTTTTGTGTTGTTTTTTAACCAGGCATTTAGGGTAGTTGATTTTATGGATTTTTTACCTGCCGTAATTAAGACATTCTTTTTTGGTGCCGTTATCGGGCTTGTAGGCTGTTACAAAGGCTATAGTGCCGGACGCGGAACCGAAAGCGTAGGCATAGCAACCAATTCAGCCGTTGTGCTTGCTTCCCTGCTTGTAATAATTGTTGACCTGATTGCTGTTCAGGTAACCGACATGCTTTTATAGTTAAAAATAAAAAATGATTAAAGATATAAGAATTATTCAGGAAAGTACAGCGACCTCAAATTCGGTTATTGAAATTAAAAACCTCAGCAAAGGTTTTGCCGATCTGCAGGTATTAAAAAACTTATCATTTAACCTGTCTGATGGTGAAAACCTGGTAGTACTTGGAAAATCAGGTTCCGGAAAATCGGTTCTTATAAAATGCATTGTACGTTTGCTAAACGCTGACCAGGGAACGATTATGGTACTGGGAGAAAATGTAAATAAATTAAGAGGTAAAC
>JBEPWX010000421.1:0-3802 GCA_041642235.1 Mariniphaga sp. | reverse complement strand
TCTCTCCATAACCTGGAGCTTTCCAGTACATTGGCTTTATCTACTACAGTAAGTTTTTTTCGGCGCTGAGCTGCAAATTCGTATGCCAGTTTCAGTATTCGTTCAATTTCATTGCGGGTATAGGTATTGGTATCGAAGGCTGTATTGCCATTATCTTTACGTCCTTTTTCACCGAAATAGATGCCCCCTGTAAGTTCGCGGATACAAACGAAGTTTGCACCTTCAACCAGTTCGCGGCGCAGAGGAGATTTATGGAGAAGGGATTCAAATGTTTCTATTGGCCTGATATTGGCATACAAACCAAGTTTTTTTCGCATTGCCAGTAACCCCTGTTCCGGGCGCACTGGTGCTTTAGGATTGTTATCGAACTTCGGATCGCCAATTGCCCCGAAAAGTACGGCATCGGAATTCATGCACAGCTGGTGAGTTTCCTCAGGATAAGGGTCGCCAACCTTATCGATAGCGGTCGCACCAGTTAGCGCATATTCATATTCCAGCTGGTGATTGAATTTTTTTGCAACGGCTTTTACAGATTTCATGGCCTGCTCGGTGATTTCAGGACCTATCCCGTCACCGGGAAGAATAGCAATTTTGAGCTTCATATTTTATTTAATTTTCAAATAGTTTTTTTTATGAGGATTATTTTTTGGTAAGTCAATATTTGCATTATCTGTTAACATTAAATGATGGGGGTTGATTAAGAAATTCCGCTGATAATTTTCTCCATCAGTCCAGGCTTAAATTCATTCTCAATGATGTTTAGCATTCGTATGGTAGCTTTAATAGCCGCTGCATTCTGATCGGGATCAAGTCCTTTGGTTTTAAATTCCCTGCTGTTTTTCCAGGAAATTACCGTTTCCACCAGGGCATCAGTTTTTCCACCAGGAGGAATGGTTACAACATAATCAATCAGCTTTGGAAATGATTTGTTCAGCCGTTTATATATTTTACGCAGAGCTTTCACGAATGCATCATATTGGCCGTCGCCGTCGCTGATTTCCTCGTAAATCTTTCCTTCAATTTCAAGACTGACACTGGCCACAGGTCTGAGTCCCATTGTATGGCTTACTGAAAAATTAACTACCCTGATTTTCTGCTCCATGATATCGTTTTCCAGCACATCGGAAACAATATAAGGAAGTTCGTCGGAAGTGACTGTCTCCTTTTTATCACCCAGTTCGATGATTCGCTGGGTTACTTTTTTCAACGAATCGGCATCGAGTTCAATACCCAAATCCTCCAGGTTTTTTTTAATATTAGCCTTTCCTGAAGTTTTTCCCAGTGCATATTGCCTGATTCGGCCAAACCTTTCAGGGAGTAAATCATTGAAATAAAGATTGTTTTTGTTATCGCCATCGGCATGAATACCGCTGCATTGTGTAAATACAAATTCTCCAATAAGAGGTTTATTGGTTGGGATTCGAATACCTGAAAAAGATTCAACCAGTTTAGATACCTTATTTAGTTGCGTTTCATTAACATTGGTTTTCATTTTCAGGTGATCTTTAATGGTGGCAATCACACTTGAAAGTGGTGCATTTCCTGCACGTTCACCCAATCCGTTTACGGTTGTGTGAACACAACGGATTCCGGCTTTGATAGCATGAAATACATTTGCAATGGCCAGGTCGTAATCGTTATGTGCATGGTAATCAAAATTCACATCAGGATATGTTTCAATCATTTCCCTGCAAAAGTCATAGGTTTCATCGGGATCCAGGATTCCAAGAGTATCGGGCAGCATTATCCGTTCAACCTTTTCATTTCTCAGGTTATCAATCATAAAATGCACATATTCTTTCGAATTACGCATACCATTCGACCAATCTTCAAGGTATATGTTCACCTTAATTCCCATCTTTTCGGCATGATTAATAACATTCCTGATATCAGCAATATGTTCACCGGGAGTTTTACCTAACTGGCTGGTAATGTGCTTAAGAGATCCCTTACAAAGCAGGTTCACGACTTTTCCGCCTGCATCGGCAATCCACTTCAGGGAAATATCACCATCAACAAAACCAAGAACTTCAATCTTTTCAAGATGTCCTTTCTCGGCAGCCCAACGGAATACCCGCTGGGCTCCTTTGAATTCACCTTCAGAGACTCGTGCCGAAGCAATTTCAATACGATCGACATGGACATCTTCGAGCAATACCTTAGCAACACTCAGTTTTTCTCCTTCACTGAATGAAACTCCGGTAGTTTGTTCCCCGTCGCGAAGGGTTGTATCCATTATGGTGAGTATCTTCCCTTCTATTTCAACAAGTTTTCCTGTCATTTTTTTAATTTTTTTATTGGCTTCCGGAAATAAAACTTTCTTTTCGAACCAACAGGATGTATACAAATACGATTACCTGTCAGCTTCAAAGGCTGTTATTTCTTTTTGCATGGCTACCAAATAATCAATATCGTCAAGTCCGTTTTTAAGACAATGTTTCTTATAAGGATTAATATCGAATTCTTCTTTTTCTCCGCTTGAAAGAATAGTAAACGATTGGCTTTCCAAATCGACTTCAAATTGAGTCGCCGGCACTTTATCTATTGCCTCAAAAATTTTTTCCAGAAATTCCGGAGAAACAACTACTGGTAACAATCCATTATTCAGAGCGTTGTTTTTGAAGATATCGGCAAAAAAGCTGGAGACCACTACACGGAAGCCATAGTCATATAATGCCCAGATAGCATGTTCACGACTTGAGCCACTACCAAAATTTTTACCTGCAACAAGAATCTTTCCTGAATAAGCAGGATTATTTAATGGGAAATCCTTTTTAGGTGATCCGTCTTTATTATATCTCCAGTCACGAAAAAGGTTATCACCAAACCCTTTGCGTTCAACAGCCTTTAAATATCGTGCCGGAATTATCTGATCTGTATCCACATTCTCTACGGGCAGAGGTACTGCCGGAGAGATAATTTTTGAAAATTTATCGTAAGCCATTTTTATTTTAATTGAGCATGTAAAATGATTTTATAACAATTCTCTGGGGTCAGTTATTATACCTGTAACTGCTGCAGCTGCAGCTGTAAGTGGGCTGGCAAGCATTGTTCTGGCACCGGGTCCCTGTCTTCCTTCAAAATTTCTGTTTGAGGTAGAAACAGCGTATTTACCTTCGGGTATTTTATCATCATTCATCGCCAGACAAGCAGAGCATCCGGGTTGCCGGAGGTGGAATCCGGCTTCTTCCAAAATTATATCCAGTTTTTCAGCCTTAATTTGTTTTTCAACTTTTTGTGACCCAGGAACCAACCAGGCTGTAACATTAGAAGCTTTTTTCCTGCCTTTTACAAAATTCGCAAATGCCCGAAAATCTTCTATTCTTCCATTGGTACAACTGCCAACAAAAACATAATCGACTTTCTTACCTATCATTTTTTCACCTTCTGAATACCCCATATACTGAAGCGATTTCAAAAAAGTTTTTTTATCGCTCCCACTCATACCATTAACCATGGGGATATTTTGTGTAATTCCAATACCCATTCCCGGGTTTGTTCCATAGGTAATCATAGGTTCAATGTTGGCAGCATCAAAAGCATATTCTGTATCGAAGATCGCATCTGTATCGCTTTTTAATTCTTTCCAGTCTGAAAGGGCTTTGTCCCATTCAGTTCCTTTAGGAGCAAACTGCCGGCCTTTGATATAATTAAATGTTGTTTCATCGGGAGCAATCATCCCGCCACGGGCGCCACTTTCAATACTCAGGTTGCAAAGGGTCATTCTGGCTTCCATACTCAGGCTTTTTATTGCCGGTCCGGCATATTCGATAAAATGACCTGTTCCGCCACTGGTTGATAT
>JBEPWX010000420.1:0-3824 GCA_041642235.1 Mariniphaga sp. | reverse complement strand
CATTTTCCCGGGCAAAATCTTCTGTTATTAAAAAGTCTAACTTTTCTGGCTCATTATTTTCATTTAGAATGTATCCTTCAAATTCATCCTTTTTGTCGTCTTCTCCTCCGGCAAATATTACCAAAACCGGATCACTGGTTCCAATAATATTGTTTTCTTTTAATTCATCATAAAAAGGAATAAAAACCTGTGGATAATAATTGTTGTTGTCAATTCCTTTAAATGCTTCCAACAAATCTGAGTTAATTGCACTCTTTAAGTTCGGATTTTGATGGGAAATTTCCAAATCCTTCACCAGTACCTCAAAATCATCATCAAACTTTTCATTTACTTTGCTGTAAACCTGATTTCTAAATTTTGAATTTTTTGAATCTTTTAGAACATTAAATCCAATTACAGAAAGCTTATTATATGCATATTCTGTATCTGACAGATTACTTTCATCCTTGTAGTTCAATAATTCGTCTTCTTTCTGGCAACCAATAAAAATGGTTAAAGCCGCTGCTGTCATAGCAATTAAAATTAAATTTTTCATTTCTTTGTAATGTTTTATGAACCGGGGAGTGGCTGCTCCCCAGTTCGGTTTATAAAATAACTGTTGCAACCCGGTTCTTTTAAAGGGCTGGGTTGCTTTTTGCCCTTGGTTTTATATTGAAGGTAAGATTATATAATGAATCAAATTGCAATAGCAAGTCGATTCATTTTTTTATCAGTTTCTGAACAAGGTTATATTCTCCTGCTTTGGCGTTTATGATATAGGTTCCAGGTGAAAATCTACTCATTTTAATTTTCTGATGCGGATTATTGATTTCTTTAGTAAACAGCAATTTCCCTTTTATATCATTAATTTTGACTTTTAGCGGGAAAGAATTACCAGTATAATTAACAACTACTTCCTCACTAAATGGGTTAGGATACACTTCTAATTCAGGTGTTTTGAAATTAATCGCCGCAGCTGTTGCATTTGTTGCCTTCTCAGAATCAACCCCATTGGCAGAAATTATAGCTGATTTGTTCGAATAGACATGTGTGAAAAAATCCTCATCATGATTATTGCCAAAACAATCAGAATATGTCAAAGTTCCATAATACACAGCACCACTTACAGTACCCGCCCCGTCCCATGCAGCAATAATTCCATTTGTATAAACCGGTTGGTTATTTGTTGAGTATATTATATTTCCATTTCGATCCCATATTAACAAATCGTAACTTTCAACAAAAGCCTGGCTAAAGCCCCAGTAGTCATTTATCCCATCTCCATTGGGGGTGAAAACATCTGCAAGGTCAACACAAGGTAATTGGCATCCTCTGTCCGCTTCAGTCATCAGTTCAGCATCCACTCCGGCATAAAATTCAGCACCTTTTTCCACTTCAAAGCCGCCATTCAAATACACATTCATACCTGCCTCCAACGAGTAGCTCCCTCCTTTTAATGCAAGCAAAGTATTAGGATCAGGGTCGGCAAATAACTCGTACCGGCTTTTTGCTGAACCTGCTATATCCATAGGTGTTTTTACAGTTAAAACATCCAGCATCCCACAAGGATAACAACTTCCGCCACAATCAATACCTGTTTCGTCTCCATCCGGGATACAATTATCGCAATGGTTAGGTAGTTCTTCGGGGGTTGGTGGTCTAGGACTGGTACTTGAGGACTCACCCACTCCTGTTGGATCCAACAATGAATTGAATACTGGATATAACATAGAAATCCTTCCGTTTTCTGTTCTGTTGTTTATGTTATTATGACCAACATAAGAGCAAGACTTAGTACCTGGAGCTCCTGTATGCCAACCTACAACTTCGCCTGTTCTATTAAAAACCGGCGCTCCTGAACTACCTCCTTCAGTGATACCAACATCATAATTCAAGTAAAAACTATTATATGGTGCACTAGAAGCTTCGTCATTATCAACATTTACTTTTTTTACATCTCCACTCGGATGGTGGATACATGCATATCCTTTATTTGCTGTATTGCTAATATCATAATTTTTTGACCATCCTGCATACTCAAGATTATAAATTGATAAGAAATCAATACTCCTACTTGCCTGCAGAATAGCATAGTCTTCGCTTGAAGAATAACTTGGATTACTAGCTCTACCTTCATAGTCATTCCCCAAGGCAATCCTGCTAAAACTACAGTTTAAAATTTCACCTTTATCATCAAGATCTTCAACCTTGCATTTTCTATTGTAATAATTTACATGGGCAAATAACTCATAGTTTAAATAATAATTGTCGTAATTTGTTCCATTTATTTCAGTCACGAACAAATGACCAGCTGTAAACAATAAAGGATTATCAGTATTCTCATAATTGTTTACCTTATTTAAAAAAAAGCCTGTTGCTTTCTGTGTGCGTTGTTTATCAATATGCCCATCATTATCGGTGTCAAGTAATAGTACATTCCGAAGGAGCGCAACTGATCTCGCCTCAGATGCCCAACCAGTAACATCATCGCAAGTAATGTCAAACAAACATTGTAGGTATTGAGAATCTCCCCATGCTCCACTTTTCAACTCAATGTTTCTATTCGTCGGGGAAAAGTTTTGTATCGCATCTGCAAATACATACACTATGTTCTCTATAATAATTGGCAATTTTGTTTTGAGGTTTTCTGGCTCAAAATATTCAATAATCATCGATTTACCATCAACACTTCTACTGAAAGAACCAGATTTTTGGAAATAGGCAGGGAGAGTTTCCCGGGTATAGACCCGAGTTGGGAAATAAGAATTTGATTCATCCCCAGGGTATATAGCCACGTACGCTCCCTCCATGAGTTGTTCTAGCCTGATTGTTACTCCAAGTCCTTTTGTTGTAACTCCTTCGATGCGATACAGCCATAAGGTACCTTCTTTCAATTTCAGCTTTGTCCCCTTTTTTTTGAGATTGAATGATTTGTTTTTCAAAACAAAACCACTGTTATATTCATTTGTAATTTCGCTGATTTTTTTTCCTTTATTATGTTTATTGAATAATGAATCATTATCATATTTCGGCATAATAAAGGTTTTAATATTAACAGAATCAATCTTTTTTTTGTATTTCTCGGTTTTGGTGAACGGTATTATTTTTCCCCATTCATCTTTAACCAACTGTGCTTTTACCTGAAAAACAAAAAAAATAACCGTGAAAAGTATTATTATTTTTTTCATATTTCATTAATTTTCATTGGTTAATAATCCTTTCCTTACAGCTACCTCCAACAGCTCATCAATTTGTTCCTGCTGTTCTTTTACCGATTCAACCAGAACAGGGATCAACCCTACATAGTCCACGTATAAAAAGCCCTCATCATCTTGCTGAACCAGCTCAGGGAAAAGCGCCTGCACTTCCTGTGCCAAAAATCCCAGTCTCTTTCTCTGTTTATGGTCGGTATTATTTAACAATGCCAGGTCATTCTGTTCTTTTTCCGTTAAGCCGGAAATTTGGTCTGCCGGAATTACCCGGTTATTATTTTTCAGATTGTAGCTAATTCCGTTTAACTGCTTTAACTGACTAAGTTTATTCCCCAATGGTCTAATGTTCTCTTTGAAACGCGAATCGGAACTTAACAGTACTCCTTTTGCATAAACATCCACTTCAAAACTAAAGCGGTCAGGTTGTGAAATATCGAATTTACCTATAATATTGCCATAATCATAACCTCGTCCATAAGTAAGATAAATACCTTTTTTGCCATGCAATTGTAATTTATCCGAATCCCAGTTAGTGCCAAGTTCACCAATGAATACGTTCGAGCCGTTCAGCGATACGCTTCCGTAATCACCAAAACCGAGCTTTCCGTTAGCGAGGTAATCTCCGTATGGTCC
>JBEPWX010000419.1:0-3825 GCA_041642235.1 Mariniphaga sp. | reverse complement strand
GAAGAAAAAAGAAATAATTACAAACGTGATGCTGTAAATTATCTGACAAAACTCAAAGAGATATTTCAGGAAAATGGATATCTGGAATTTCTAAAGGAACAGGGTTTAACTCTTAGCAGTTGGCTACATGAACTTGATAACTACGACGAATCGTGGGGTCCGGTTACTGTGGATAACGATGTATTATGGGGTAAACTAACGGAAAGATATCAAAAAGCACTGGGAGAGATATTTCCCGAATTAGATAATGTAATTTTGACTGTTACCGAAAGTCAGAGGTATATTGTTCAACCCGAATTGCTGCAAAAGCTGGTAGGTATTGTCAATCAGCAGTGCAAAGCAAACAATATGAACCTGATACTACGCACTTTTTCACATAATATCATGCAAAGTAAAGGCATTGTGAAGGCCATAGAATATTTGCCGGATGATGTTACTATCATGAGTAAATCTATTCCGCAGGATTGGGGTCTGCGGGGTATTCATAATCCACTAATTGGCAATGTAAGTGGGAAGAAACAATATGTTGAGGTAGATACCTGGGGAGAAAATGCTTCTTTTCAGCATGTTGCCAATTGCAGGATTTACAGTGAATTTAAACCTCAGTTCGACCACTGGAATAAAAACGATATTCAAGGTTTAAGTTTACGTGTTACCAGAGATAACACAAGTGTTTTAAATAATGCACAGGAAGCAAATGTATGGTTTTTAGGCTATGCAACGAGCGGGAAAAGTAGTGATCCGGATAAGGCGCTTAATGATTTTTCCGAAAATAAATTTGGTTCAAGGAATAGGGAGAGCATGGCCAGGGTTTTAAAAGACACTGGCTTTGTTGTTGCCGAAGCGATGTATGTAAAAGAATTTTCTTTTGGGAAACCCCATTTCAGCAATCCTATTTCAGTAACAACCAGGGGTCCATATATTAAACGTGCAATTCAACCCTGGTACGTGATTCGTCCATCGGGTCCTAAAACAGCAGCACCCTACGAGCAAGACGAGGATCTGATCCATGCCAATCCATTTAATCATCATTGGGATGTGCAAAATTGGGATCAAAGTTACTACCCTGATTACCTTAGAGTCAGAAAAGGGGATCCCATTGTTATTCATCAGGAAAAATTAGCAAATCAAAAAGCACTGGCAATCGCTGATGCCGAGTTGGTTATGCTCGAAAGCATAAAAAACGATTTGCAAAAGGAAGCTTATCAGTTTTTCAACTTCAAGTTAAAGGAAAATAAATATGTACTTATTTTTATGGGTGATTTACAGCTTGCCTGGCTGAAGGCAGAGCGCAGCCAGTACACCGATCAAAAAAGTGAGATTCCCGGATTAATATCAGAAATTCATAGTCATCTTGAAAAAATAGAAAAGATGTATGAGGAAGTAAAATCAGAACATCTTGAAGTTAAATGGCAAGGTCGCACCTATGAATTAACCCGGTTTGGTGCTTATGATATTCCTGATACGCTTTCAGAATTCAGGCGTTTTTGGAAATTGTAATTATAATTAACATGCGTTTAAAAATTAATAATCAATTAAACAGTTCAGATATTACATGAAAGCATCCGAAAAAGCTCTGGAAGACAGAGTAAAACATGGAGGTGGTTATATCGGATGGAGCTGTGCCTGGATAATAAAATTTTATGCACGTCTTCATGATAAAGAAAAGGCCTGGAAAATCCTGACTGAATTGTGGGCAAAATCCACCTACCCTAAAATGCTTGATAAGCATCCACCATTTCAGATTGATGGAAACTTTGGAAGCACTGCGGGAATTGCCAATATGCTTTTACAATCAAGTAACCTTTTTGCCCAGTCTAAAGGATGAACTGCCTGATGGAAAAGTTCGCGGTTTGATAGTACATGATAGACATGAGATTAGTATTAAATGGGAATAGAAACTTTATCAGAATAAAATTAAATCGAAGCTTGGTAAGCCTCTCAAGCTGAGTTATAATGATAACGTAGTTGAATTCCATTCTGAAGTGGGTGAAGATATTATACTGAACAGAAAATTACCTAAATTAAATAATAATGAAAGCAACTAATATCCTGATAGTCATAATGCTATCCGCTCATGTGCTTTTTGCTCAAAAAAAGGAAAACAGTCAGGAAAACTTTTTAGATTTAAATAAACCTGAACGTCTTGAATGGTTTAAGAACCTTGGATTCGGGATGTTTATACATTTTAGCTTCGACAGTCAACTGGGAATTGTTATCAGCCACTCTATGGTAGGTGCTTCCGATGATTATCTAAACCGATTCGTAGATGAGTTACCTAAAACTTTTAATCCCGATGAATTCGATCCCGGGGAGATTGCTACACTGGCAAAACTGGCCGGAATGAAATACATTGTTTTCACGACAAAACACCATTCCGGATTTTGCATGTGGGATACCAAAACAACCGATTTCAACATCATGAATACCCCGTACGGGAAGGACTTGGTTGCAGAATATGTTGAGGCAACTCGTGATGCCGGTCTGGCAGTAGGATTTTATTATTCCCCGGAAGATTTTAATTTTTTGTATGAAAATGACTTGCAGGTGCGCCGCCGTTTTCCCGAACCAATTCCCGAGCAATATATGGATGATTACCTGGAATTGGTGGAATTGCAGTGTACGGAACTTATGTCGCAGTATGGCAATATCGACATCATTTTTTTTGATGGTGGAGAAGGTCCGCTCCAGGAAAAATGCAAGGAAGTAGTTTGGGGATTGCAACCGGATATTATTGTTACTCGTGGTGCAATGGAAACTCCTGAACAAACTGTTCGGGGAATTGCCACCGATAAACCTTGGGAGGCATGCATTACTATGGGAACACAATGGGCTTATAAGCCTACTAATGAAGAATATAAAACTGGCGCCAGATTGATAGAAATTTTGATTGAAACGCGTGCTAAAGGAGGAAATCTTTTGTTAAATATAGGTCCGAAACCTGGTGGTGAAATTCCGATTGAACAGGAAGCCAACCTGCGGGAAATAGCTGCATGGACATTTATTAATGGTGAAGCTGTTGAAAGTGTGAGGCCCTGGATTCTTCCAAACGAGGAAAATATTTGGTTTACCTGGAAACCGCATGAAAAAACGCTATATGCATTTATCACAAAATATTCCAATTGGCCCAGGGGCGAAAGAAGAGAAATCAATATAAAATCAGCTGAAATTACTGACAAAACCCAGGTGGCTGTGCTTGGGCATGCAGGTGAATTAATCGAATACCAACCCGGTAAAGACGCTGCTGTTTATTTTGCGCAAAAAGAAGACGGATTACATGTTTCCCTTGTGCGTGCACAGCGAATTTATAATAATCATAGATGGAATAACCCGATTGTATTAAAAATTACCAATGCCGTACCTGCACTCGAACCGCCTGTTATTGAAACAAACGAAGCAGAAATAAACGGTACAAAACTTCATTTAAAAGGAGAATTGCTTACTATGGGGAATGCAGATTCACTTAAAGTTGGATTTCAATACAGGGAGTATGCAGGATTTGTTGAAGAACTATATCGTGATAAATGGAAAGAAACTCCTGCGATAAAAATATCAGATGTTGGCAGGTTTGACCTGCCGGTTTTTCAACTAGAACCTGGTAAGGAATATCAATTCAGGGCATACGTCGATCATCCTAAAATAAGGGTTTATGGCGATATATTAAGAATTAATTTTTAAGCTTAAAAAGTCCGTAATGAGATATTCTTCGAATTTATTAATTCTATTTGTCATTTTGGCTTTTACTTTTATAAGCTGCACCTCAAAAGTGTATTAGCCCCCTAAATAACTGGACAAAATTTGAAAAACAAATTAGAACAGTTAATT
>JBEPWX010000418.1:0-3826 GCA_041642235.1 Mariniphaga sp. | reverse complement strand
AAACATACTAAACCCAATGCGAAAAATCCGCAGGGTGGTATTATTGAGCAGGAAGCTTCTATCCACATATCTAATCTAATGGTGGTTGACCCCAAAACCGGGGAACCTACCCGAACTGGCCGACGCCTTGATGAAAACACAGGAAAATTAATTCGTTATTCCAAAAAATCAGGAGAGGAGATTAAATAATGGCATACATACCAACTTTAAAAACAAAATATCAGGAAGAAATAATTCCTGCTTTGAAAGAAAAGTTTAATTACTCTTCAGTTATGCAGGTTCCGAAACTGGAAAAAATAGTTCTTAATCAAGGTGTCGGAGCTGCAATTGCAGACAAAAAAATCATTGATGTAGCTACTACTGAAATGACAATGATTGCCGGGCAAAAAGCAGTTCAAACCTTGTCGAAAAAAGATATTTCCAATTTCAAACTTAGAAGAAAAATGCCAATTGGCGTACGAGTTACCTTACGCCGTGATCGCATGTATGAATTTCTCGATCGTCTGATTTCGGCAGCTCTGCCTCGAATTCGCGACTTCCGTGGAATAGAAAGTAAAATGGACGGACGAGGAAATTATACGCTTGGTGTACCTGAGCAAATAGTTTTCCCGGAAATTGTGCTGGATAAGGTTAATAAAATTAACGGGATGAATATAACTTTTGTTACTTCAGCAAAAACTGATGAAGAAGGATTTGCTTTGCTGAAGGAACTGGGTTTACCATTTAAAAATGTAAAAAAGAATTGATCAATGGCAAAAGAATCAATGAAAGCCCGCGAAGTTAAAAGGGCAAAACTGGTTGATAAATACGCCGAGAAAAGAGCCAGGCTTAAAGCTGAAGGAGATTGGGAAGGTCTGCAGAAATTGCCTAAAAACTCTTCCAGGGTTCGTTTACACAATCGTTGTAAACTTACCGGAAGACCTAAGGGATATATGCGCCAATTTGGTATCAGCAGGATTAATTTCCGCGAAATGGCTTCTTATGGTTTAATCCCAGGAGTTAAAAAAGCTAGTTGGTAATTGTTAAAGACTGAATAATGAGTAAAATATCAGATCCAATAGCAGATTATCTGACAAGGGTGCGTAATGCTATTCTTGCCAGACATAGGGTGGTTGATGTTCCTGCATCGAATATCAAACGTGAGATAACCAAAATTCTTAAGGAAAAAGGTTACATTCTCAATTATAAGTTTGAAGACGATAAGGATTACCAGGGCAATATAAAAATTGCACTTAAATACCATCCGGAAACAAAAGTGTCTGCAATAAAAGGTTTAAAAAGAATCAGCAAGCCTGGTTTACGCCAGTATTGCACACATGATGATATACCGCGTGTTTTAAATGGCCTTGGAGTTGCCATTATCTCAACTTCCAAAGGAGTTATTACCGATAAAGAAGCCAGAGAACAGAATATAGGCGGTGAAGTAGTGTGTTATGTGTATTAAAAAAGGAACAGGTCATGTCAAGAATAGGTAAATTACCCATTGAAATACCATCAGGAGTAGAAGTTAAATATAACGATGATCGTATGGTTATTGTTAAGGGACCTCTTGGTGAGTTGCAACAAAAAATTGCACCTGAGATAGAGGTAGAGATTAAAGACAAACAGATAATTTTTACCCGTTTAGGCGAATCAAAAAATCATAAATCGTTACACGGTCTTTACCGTTCATTGGTAAATAATATGGTAGCGGGTGTATCAAAAGGTTTTGAAATTAAGCTTGAATTGGTGGGCGTGGGCTACCGTGCTGATTTGTTACCCAATAATGTCCTCGATCTTGTTTTGGGATATTCGCATCATACTTACCTTCAGCTTCCCCCGGAAGTAAAAGTGGAAGCAAAATCTGATAAACGCAGCAATCCAATCGTTACGCTTCAATGTAACGATAAACAATTAATCGGACATGTTGCGGCAAAAATCAGATCATTACGTAAACCTGAACCTTATAAAGGTAAAGGTATTAAGTTTGTTGGCGAAGTGTTAAGGCGGAAAGCAGGTAAAGCCGCCGCTAAATAATTTTTGAAATATCAGGTAGTATGGCATTAACAAAAACAGAAAGGCGAAGCAGAATAAAAAATCGGGTACGAACAATCGTAACCGGTTCAGCCGAACGTCCACGTCTGAGTGTTTTCAGAAGTAATAAGGAAATTTACGCTCAATTAATCGATGATAATAATGCAACTACACTGGTAGCTGCCTCTTCAACTGAGAAAGATGTTGCTTCACAACAAGGTAGTAAAACTGAAAAGGCCGCTTTGGTAGGTAAGCTTTTGGCGAAAAAAGCTCAGGCTGAAGGTATTGCAAACGTTGTCTTCGATAGAAATGGATATTTATACCACGGGAGAGTTAAACAATTAGCAGACGCGGCCCGTGAGGGGGGTCTTAAATTCTGAAATAATTATGGCAACATTAAGTAAAAAAGTTAAAACAAGCGATCTCGATCTAAAAGATAGGTTGGTAGCCATTAACCGCGTTACCAAAGTTACAAAAGGAGGCCGTACCTTTAGTTTCTCGGCTATTGTAATTGTAGGTAACGAAGATGGTATAGTTGGCTGGGGGCTGGGGAAAGCTAGTGAAGTAACCACTGCCATTGCCAAAGGAGTTGAGGCAGCTAAGAAAAATCTGATGAAAATACCGGTAATTCATGGAACTATTCCTCATGAACAATCTGCCCGGTATGGAGGAGCCCATGTGTTATTAAAACCTGCCTCCTCAGGAACTGGTGTTAAGGCAGGTGGTGCTATGCGTGCAGTACTTGAAAGCGTTGGAATTCATGATATTTTGGCAAAATCCAAAGGTTCTTCCAACCCGCATAACCTGGTTAAGGCAACCATGGAAGCATTGCTCGAATTGAGGGATGCACATGCTGTAGCTCAGCACAGGGGCATTTCATTGGAAAAAGTTTTTAAAGGATAATAACTCATTATGGCTAAAATTAAAATTACACAGGTAAAAAGCAGTATCGGTTCAACAAAAAGACAAAAGGCTACGCTTGAAGCACTTGGTCTGAGGAAATTAAACCAGACTGTTGAACACGAGGCTACAGGTCAAATTACCGGTATGGCCGGTAAGGTGAGTCATTTAGTGAGAGTTGAAGAAGTATAACACTATTCAAAAAAATATTATGGATTTAAGTACATTAAAGCCTGCAACGGGTGCCACTAAGAAGTCAAAACGAGTTGGTCGTGGACAGGGCTCAGGCCGTGGAGGTACATCAACACGTGGTCATAAAGGCCAGAAATCCAGGTCGGGGTACTCCAAAAAGATAGGATTTGAAGGAGGACAGATGCCCCTTCAAAGGGTTGTTCCCAAGTCGGGTTTTAAAAATTTCAACCGTGTCGAATATAAGGCAATAAATTTGGATGTTCTGCAGCATGTTGCTGCTAAAATGAACATCACTTTAATTGATATAACTGCCCTTATTAATGCTGGGATTGCTTCCAAAAACGATAAAATAAAAATTCTGGGCGGAGGATCACTTGATAAAAAACTGGATGTAAAAGCTCATGCTTTTTCAAATAGTGCCAAAGAAGCGATCGAAAAACTGGATGGATCAACCGAAATACTTTAAACTATAATGAAACGTTTTATAGAAACCCTAAAGAATATTTATAAGATTGAAGATTTGAGAATTCGAATCGGAACCACCTTGTTTTTTATTTTAATTTATAGGTTGGGATCGTTTGTTTCTCTTCCGGGTGTCGATCCGGCGCAATTGCAAAACCTTAAGAATCAAACTGCTGATGGTTTGCTTGGCCTTATTGATATGTTTTCCGGGGGTGCATTCTCTCAGGCTTCTATCTTTGCTTTAGGAATAATGCCGTAC
>JBEPWX010000417.1:0-3835 GCA_041642235.1 Mariniphaga sp. | reverse complement strand
GAAATCATTGAGAAAATAGATATCGGCGGCATTTCGCTAATCCGTGCAGCAGCCAAAAATTTCAATGATGTGGTGATAATCCCTTCGCAAAACGAATACCAACCCTTACTTGATTTGCTGAATGAGAAGAGCGGGGAGTTTTCGCTCGACAACAGGAAATGGTTTGCCACCAGGGCATTTGCCGTTTCATCACATTACGATGCTGCTATATTCAGCCATTTTAAAAGCGAACCCGGAAATGAAAGAATCAGCTTAACGAATGGTCAGGTGCTCAGATACGGAGAGAATCCACATCAGCAGGCAACATTTTATAAGTACAATAACGTTCCTTCCGGTATTTCCATTGCTAATGCAAAGGTTTTACAGGGGAAAGCGCTTTCATATAACAATATGCTTGATGCTGATGCAGCCTGGAAAGCAGCCAGCGATGCATATCATTCTGTTACCCATTTAAATCATAAAGTTGCGGTTTCGGTAGTTAAACATCTTAATCCGTGTGGTCTGGCTGTTACAGAAAATATTATGAAATCGCTTGAATTGGCATGGGCTGGTGACCCGATAAGTGCCTTTGGCGGGATAATCTGTTTTACTACATCTGTTACCGCGGAGGTGGCAGAATGGTTTAAGGACAAATTTATTGAAATACTGATAGCCCCTGAATTTACCGAAGAAGCTTTGGAGGTGCTTGGGAAGAAAAAAAACCTTCGCTTGTTGGAAACACCTGTAAAGGACGAATTAACCGGCGAAAAATTATACCGCTCTATCAGTGGAGGGATGCTTGTACAGGATGAAGATGAAGGAATGGACACACAATTTGATATGGTTACGGAAAGTAAATTTGATGCTGATAAAATAAATCTTGCAAAATTTGGTGTTACTGCCTGCAAACATTTAAAAAGCAATGCCATTGCAATTGTTACACAAACCCCGGAAGGGGCATACTGGCTTACGGGTGCAGGCATGGGGCAACCCAACCGGCTCGACAGCATGCGTCATCTGACAATGCCTCGTTTCGACATGAAAGAGGGCGTGCGAATGGAAGATTCGGTAGTGATTTCCGATGCATTCTTTCCCTTTCGCGACAGCATAGAAGCGGCAAATGAGTATGGAGTGAAATATATTGTCGAACCCGGTGGCAGCATTCGGGACCGGGAGGTAATCGATGCCTGTAACGAATTTGGGATTGCAATGGTTTTTACAGGCAGACGTCACTTTAAACATTGATACTTAAAACCAATACAGAAGATGGGATTATTTTCTTTTTTGACCCAGGAAATTGCCATTGACCTGGGGACTGCCAATACGATAATCATTCATAATGATAAAATTGTTGTGGATGAACCCTCCATTGTTGCCATTAATCTGAAAACAGAGAAAATGGTAGCCATAGGAGAAAAGGCCAGGCAAATGCAGGGAAAAACACATGCCAACCTGAAAACAATCAGGCCCTTGCGTGATGGTGTTATTGCCGACTTTAATGCTGCCGAACAGATGATAAGGGGTATGATTAAAATGATCAATACTAAGCCGCGGATGTTTTCCCCGGCCCTGAAGATGGTAGTATGTATTCCATCGGGAAGTACGGAGGTGGAAATTCGTGCAGTACGCGATTCAGCTGAACATGCCGGCGGACGGGAAGTATATATGATATATGAGCCTCTTGCTGCTGCAATTGGCATTGGCCTTGATGTGGAAGCCCCCGAAGGAAATATGGTTGTGGATATAGGAGGCGGTACTACCGAAATTGCAGTTATCTCTCTGGGTGGTATTGTTACAAATAAATCTATTCGTATTGCAGGTGATGATCTTACTGCTGATATCATGGAATACATGCGCCATCAGCACAATATTAAAATTGGTGAACGTACGGCTGAAGAAATTAAGATACATGTGGGGTCGGCACTCTCGCAGTTGCAGGAGCCGCCTGCCGATTATATAGTTCAGGGACCTAACCAAATGACTGCCCTGCCTATTGAAGTACCCGTGTCCTACCAGGAAATAGCCCATTGCCTTGAAAAATCAATCTCTAAAATTGAAACTGCTGTACTGGGTGCACTGGAGCAAACACCCCCTGAGCTGTATGCCGATATCGTAACGAAAGGCATTTGGCTGGCTGGTGGCGGGGCATTGCTGAAAGGATTGGATAAACGGCTTACCGATAAAATCGGTATCCCTTTCCGTGTTGCCGAAGACCCATTGCGGGCTGTGGTAAGGGGAACCGGAGTGGCCTTGAAAAATGTGGATAAATTTTCATTCCTGATTCGTTGACAGACAGGTATACATTGAAAAATGAGGAGCCTATTCAGGTATTTACTGAAAAATCATGCTTTTGTGCTTTTTATCCTGTTGGAAGCCCTTGCCCTTGCAATGGTTTTTAATTACAACAGTTTTCAAAGAGCTAAATACCTGAATTCTGCCAATCGGATATCGGGGAGTGTATATGAAATGTTTAATGCTGTTACCGGCTATTTCGGTTTGATAAAAGATAATAAAGAGCTTGCCGATGAAAATGCACGGCTGCGGATGTTATTGGAAAATCAAATGCCTCTGGTATCTGACACGGATTCACTGATGGAGCATTACCTGCCGGAAGACTCTACAATAAGATTGATTACTGCCCGGGTCATTAATAATTCAGTTAGCAGTTCCTTTAACTACATTACCCTAAATAAAGGGAGCAAATTTGGAATTGAACCTGATATGGGGATTATTTCAGCAAAAGGTATTGTTGGGGTTGTGGGGCAGGTTTCTGAATCATATGCTATGGGATTATCGGTATTGAACCTCCGGTGGAGTGTTTCAGCTAAATTGGAAAAAACCGGTTATTATGGATCATTGTACTGGTCTGGCACCGATTACCGCTTTGCAAAATTGTCGGAGATTCCACTTCATGTTGAAATTGCTTCCGGCGATACGGTTGTTACCAGCGGCTACTCTTCCATCTTTCCTGAAGGTATCCTTATTGGTACAATTAGCGATTATACAAAACCGGATGGTGAAAATTATTATTCCATTGACGTATTGCTTTCAGTCGATTTTAAATCGTTGTCGCATGTAGAGGTGGTAGGTATATTAGATAAACAGGAAATTGAGCAACTTGAATATTTTCAGGAAAGATAATGGGTAGCCTGTTAAAATATGGATTTATGTTTGTTGTGCTTGTGCTTGTGCAGGTACTTATATTGAACCAGGTGCATTTTGGTGGGTACATCAATCCGTTTATATACATTTTGTTTGTTATGTTGTTGCCTCTTTATACCCCGCGTTATCTGTTGCTTATTTCCGGATTTCTGCTGGGGCTTGCTGTTGATGTGTTTTCAAACAGTTTGGGCATGCATGCTGCAGCAACGGTTTTTATTGCTTTTATCAGGCCATTTGTAATCCGGTCCATTTCAAACCGGGAAGATGACCGGCATGAGTTTCCGGGATTAAAACAGAATTCATTTTCCTGGTTTTTGCTGTACACTATTATTATGGTTTTTTCACATCATTTTGTGTTTTTTTATCTTGAATTTTTTACTTTCACCCACTTTCTGACAACCTTTTTGAGGGTAGTTCTTAGTTCATTTTTTTCGGTTGTTATTATTGTCTTAAGTCAGTTTTTAATATTTAGGGAGTAGAAAGAGTGAATAAATTTTCAAAAAGAAAATATACAATTATTGGCATATTCATTCTGGTGGGATTTATTTTTATTTTAATGCTCTTCAGGTTGCAGATGCTTGATCCCACCTATAAGGTTTTTGCCACCAATAACGTTTTGCGGGAGATTACCCAATACCCTGCACGGGGATTAATATACGACCGGAATGGAAAATTGCTGGTTCATAACAAACCT
>JBEPWX010000416.1:0-3837 GCA_041642235.1 Mariniphaga sp. | reverse complement strand
GATCTAGGTTGGATCTGAGCCTGTTCTGGGTAAAAGTTTTTGGATAATAATTAGTATGTTTGGTATTTTACTGGCAGCAATTATTTTATCAACCAGTTTGGTAATTGAACCTTCTTTTACTTTACCTGATCTAAGTACAGGTGAATTCATGTCTGACTACAGGGCATTTTTTAATAATTTGCGAGATTTACCTGCAAGCATTGTCGGAATATTTATTGCATTTTCACTACTGATCTTTCTTGAACGATTCTTAAGTTTAAAAAATCAGCGCTTGTTTAGCAAGGCTGTTTAAAATGTAAAATAAAAATCCCGGACGGAATTAATAAGGCAGAGTTTTAATAACAAGCTTTGGCAACCAGATATTTGCCAACATACGTATCAACACCTTCTTCAAGACTTGTAAATTCCTTTTGGTAACCTGCTTCTCTTAATTTTTGAATTTCTGCTTCGGTAAAATATTGATATCGCCCACGTAAATCAATAGGAGTATCAATAAAAGAAATTTTGGGTTCTGTTTTAATGCTTTTAAAAACAGCATAAGTTAAATCAAGAAATGAACGGGCTTTACCTGTACCTACATTGTATATCCCCGATTTTTTCTGACTGTGCATAAAATACATCATCACATCGACAATATCATCTACATAAATAAAATCGCGGCTTTGTTCTCCATCTCTGTAGTCTTTATGATGTGACCTGAAAAGTTTCATTGTGCCGTTTTTTCGAATGGTCTGATAGGCATGAAGTATCACTGATGCCATTCTCCCCTTGTGGTATTCATTAGGCCCGTAAACATTGAAAAATTTCAAGCCAGTCCAAAATGGGGGAGTCCTTACTTGTTTTAAGGCCCATACATCGAAATCATGTTTTGACCAGCCATAAAGATTTAAAGGACGCAAATTTGTGACTTTACTGTGTGAATCCGAAAAACCACTTTCTCCGTTTCCATAGGTGGCTGCTGAGGAGGCATATAAAAGTGGCACCTGAATTTCAGAACAAATGTTCCATAATCGTTGAGAATAAATTAAATTAAGTTGCTGGTATAATTCAGGTTCCTGCCCTACTGTATCTGTACGGGCTCCCAGGTGAAAAATGAAGTCAACAGAGTTGGCATTTTTTATTAGCCATTTAAAGAATTTATCACGATCGACAAATTTCCTGTATTTTTTATTGAAAAGGTTTATATCTTTTGATGGATCATCAAACCTGTCAACCAGAATTAAATCAGTATATCCTGCCAGATTTAATTTTCCAGTTAAATAACTGCCGATAAACCCTGCGGCTCCTGTTACTACAATCATTCTCTCGTGGTTAAATTTGTCAGGTATTAATTATTATATAATACTCTCAAATTAATGGTCATCAATTATAACTTTTGTTTTTTGCATTTATTGTGAAATTTTAAACCTTTTTTTTTAAAATTAACAAAAAACTTATAATAAGATTTAGATAGAACCTAAATGGTTGCTTCAACCTGAGTTATAATTACAGTTTTTTATTTAATCGGAAAATCAAAATAATAGAATTTGATATTTTAAAAAAAAAGTGATCTTTGTATGAATTAAATATTACTAGTTATGAGTACAGATAAAATCATCAGTACCAATGGTTATGAAAGGACTGATTCATTTGATAAAATTATTACAAGTGAACTTTCACAAAATTATAAAAATATTTTAAGCCTGGTCGGTGAAGATATTTCAAGGGAGGGTCTGGAGAAAACACCTGAGAGAGTTGCCAAAGCGCTTCAGTTTCTGTTACAGGGATACAAAACAGATCCGGTTGAGATTTTACGCTCTGCCATTTTTAAGGAGGATTACCGTCAAATGGTAATTGTTAAAGATATAGAGATATATTCCTTATGTGAACATCATTTGCTTCCCTTTTTTGGCAAGGCTCATGTTGCCTACATACCTAACGGAACCGTAACTGGGTTAAGTAAGATTGCCCGGGTTGTTGATGTTTTTGCGCGACGGTTGCAGCTTCAGGAACGGTTGACGCTTCAAATAAAAGAATGTATTCAGGATACATTAAATCCACTCGGAGTTGCTGTAGTCATTGAAGCACAGCATCTTTGTATGCAGATGAGGGGAATTCAAAAACAACATTCGATTACAACTACTTCTGATTTTACTGGAGCTTTTCAAAAAAATGCCACTCGTGATGAGTTTATTCGGTTGATAAGTACAAAATTCAGTTGATGGATTATTGAATAACCAGACAAACAGGCGATGGAAGTTTAATCTCATTTCCAGTGAATTCAGGAATTCCGCTTTTGGGATTGATTTTGAATACTGTAATGTTTCCACTTTTTTGATTTGCTGCCAATAGAAATCTCCCATCCTCACTCAGAATGAAATTCCTGGGCCATTCGCCTTGTGTAGGTACTGAGGTAATCCAATCAAGTTGTTTTGTCTTTTTATCTATCTCATATACTGCTATTGAATTATGTCCCCGGTTCGATCCATATAAATAGCTTCCGTCGGCTGAAACGTGAATGTCTGCACAGTAATTTGCTTCTGTAAATCCTTCCGGGATTGTTGAAATTGTTTGTTGTTCCTCCCACTTATTATCCTTTTTCTTTAAAACCGTTATCATTGAGTTTAGCTCATTAATAACATATATAGTTTTTGAATCGGGATGGAAGGTAAAATGACGGGGTCCGGAACCGGGTGTCAACTTAACATTTGATTGTTGTTTGGCGGATATAATCTTATCCTCCTTTAAATCAAAGATGCTTAATAGATCGGTTCCTAAATCAGCACTAAAAAGTTGACTGCCATCGGGAGAAAATAATACAGAATGTGCATGGGGAGCTTTTTGCCTGGAAGGATTGGGTCCTGAGCCTTGATTAAAAATAGTGATACTGGCTTCATTTAATCCACCATTTGTATTTATACTATAGAGTGAAACGGTACCACTTCCGTAAGTGGCGATAGCTGCGAATCTGCCATCAGGAGAAACATCAATATGACAAGGATCCTTTCCATGTGATGATTGTTTATTAATGAACTGCAATTCTCCTCCCTTGTTAATATGATACGACTGAACATAACCTCCAGACTGATCGACTTCATTATCTGGCCGTGATACTGCATAAAGATGATTCCTGTCGGGTGAAATTTCTAAAAACGAGGGATTATCAATTCCCTTAAAAATATTTTTTAAGGCAATTTCTCCCGATTCACTATTAAAATGACAAAGATAAATTCCCTCAGCTCCTTCTGAGGTGAAGGTGCCTACAAATAAATTTCTTTCCTCGTTGTTTTGAGCTGAAAGAGATAATGAAAGCAACACAATTAATAGAAACAGGATATTAATTTTCATGATTTAACTAATTTAAATTAAATGGTGTAAAGAAATTCAAATGTAAAATGAACATTTCATTGCAATATATACTTTCTTAAGGTAATATTTTATAACCTATTTAAAAAATAAGTGGTATGAAAACTTTACTTTCATTAATTTTTCTGCTTTTTGTTTCAGGCAATGGAATTTTAAATGCACAGAAACTTGAAAAGGTATGGGAAACAAAAATTGACTTAAAAACTCCTGAATCTGTTCTTTACGATGAAGATCGTGATTTAATGTATGTTTCAAATATTAATGGAGATCCAACGGAAAAAAATTCAAGTGGATTTATAAGTATTCTAAATTCTGATGGAAGTGCAAAAGAACTCCATTGGGTTGAAGATTTGGATGCGCCCAAAGGTATGGCGATTTATGATGGTAGTTTATATGTTTCTAATATTGATGAACTGGTTGAAATTGATCTGGAAAGTGGAAAGATTACAAATATTTTTAATGCTCCAGGTGCTGTTTTTCTGAATGATGTTG
>JBEPWX010000415.1:0-3840 GCA_041642235.1 Mariniphaga sp. | reverse complement strand
AGAAGAAAATTCTTAATGCATCGAAAAAGAAATCTACTTACTCCCTTGGCAGAATTAAAAAAACAGCTATTTTTGCAGTCCGAAAAATTAAGTCAGTAATAATTAGAAAAATAAGCAACGATGAAGAGAACATTTCAGCCATCGAACAGAAAGAGAAAAAATAAACATGGCTTCAGGGAAAGAATGGCTACCGTAAACGGCAGGAAAATTTTAAAAGCCCGCCGCGCAAAAGGCCGTAAAAGACTGACAGTTTCCGACGAACCAAGGCATAAGAAATAATTTATCCTAACATCTGTATAAGGGGGAAGGTAAAGAGGTATAATTCTTTACCTTTTCGTGTTTAAATGCATCATATTTCTTTCTTTTTCACGTTGTTTTACCACTACTATCATTGGAAATAAAAAAGAGTATGGGTTCACCGAGGTTTCTTACCATCCGGACTTTTCTGATTCAGATTGCAATAGCTGTGGCAATTGTATTGGTACTCATTTTTATTACCCTTAAAGGGCTGGAAATGTATACCCGCCACGGACAGTCGCATCCTGTACCCGATTTCTCAGGAATGAGTCAGCCGGAGGCAAAGAAAATTGCACAAAACAGCAACATGAGGATTGAAATTATCGATTCTGTGTTTGTGGATGATGCTCCACCGGGAGTGATTGTTGATCAATTGCCTGAACCAGGACATGGTATAAAGCAGGATCGCACAATTTTTGTATCGATAAACTCTACTCAGCCGGAAACGGTAACAGTTCCGCAACTTACCGATATCTCCTTCCGCCAGGCACAGGTATTGATTGAAAACAGCGGCCTTCAGATTGGTCATATCATGTACAGACCATCACAGTTCAACAACCTTGTATTGGAAGTCCAGGTTGATTCACAAATAGTCAGAACAGGTCAAAAGCTTCCCAAAAATTCAAACATCGACCTGGTTATCGGGCGTACACAGGGAAATACCTTTACTCCGCTTCCTGATTTAACCGGCCTCACCTTACCCGAAGCAGAAGAAACCATTACTGATGCATTGCTTAATCCAGGGGTGATACTATATGACGAGTCCATAGTTTCAGCTGCTGATTCAACAGAGGCCAGAGTATGGAAACAAAGCCCCAGTCCCGGAAATGCTTCTTCTGTACCCCTGGGGTCATTCATCGATTTATGGATGACAGCAGATTCACTGAAACTCGTTACAGAAATGGAAATTGACTTCTAATTATGACAGTTTATCCGGAAGATAAGAACGATAAGGACAGTCCGGAAGATGATGGGTTGTTTGAACATTATCATTTCACTGTAGATCAGGGTCAGTCTCAGTTACGTATAGATAAATTTCTGTCGAACCGGATTAATAGTATTTCGCGCAGTAAAATTCAGGCTTCAGCTGAAGCGGGAAATATTTTGGTTAATAATGTTCCGGTGAAAGCCAATTACACAGTTAAGCCAAATGATGAAATCCGTATAGTAATGGAATATCCCCGGCGTGAACTAAAAATCATACCGGAAGAAATTCCACTGGATATATTATTTGAAGACAAGCATTTAATTGTTTTAAATAAACCTGCCGGACTGGTTGTGCACCCGGGTCATGGCAATTATTCCGGTACGCTGGTTAATGCACTCGCCTGGTATTATAAGGATTTACCAATGTTCAGGAGTGAGGATCCCAGACCCGGTTTGATACACCGGATCGACAAGGATACATCCGGGTTAATGGTTGTGGCAAAAACAGAAAAGGCAAAGGTAAAACTGGCGTTGCAATTTTTTGAAAAATCAACCGAACGGAGGTATCAGGCTCTGGTGTGGGGAATTCCTAAGGAACAGGAAGGAACCGTTACAGGAAACATTGGCCGCAGCCTTAAAAACAGGCAGGTGTTTACTGTTTTTCCTGAAGGTGATTTCGGAAAACATGCAGTTACGCATTATTCTGTATTGAAGACAATTGGATATGTCAGCCTGGTGGAATGCCGTCTGGAAACAGGCAGAACGCATCAGATCAGGGTACACATGAAATACATCAACCACCCGCTGTTCAATGATTCCACTTATGGAGGCAACCAAATCCTTCGCGGAACAACTTTTACCAAATACAAACAATTTGTACAAAATTGTTTTAAATTGCTGCCTCGTCAGGCGTTACATGCCAAAACCCTGGGCTTTATTCATCCCGAATCGGGTGAAAACATGGTATTTGATTCGGAGCTGCCGGAGGATATGGCTACAGTAATAAAAAAATGGGAAAATTATATAGCAAACAGACATGAACAATAAGCCAAATATTGCAGTTTTAGCCGGTGGAGATTCATCGGAATATATTGTATCAGTTAAAAGCGGCGCCAATGTTTTTGCTGCAATCGATAAACAGAAATTTACTCCCTGGCTGGTGCATATGAAGGGGAATGAATGGATCGTAACCCGTGATGAAAAAAAGTTGGCCGATATCGATAAAAACGATTTCAGCTTCAACCTTAACGGGGAAAAGTACCGGTTCGATTTTGTTTATATTACAATTCACGGAACACCAGGAGAGGATGGAATCCTGCAGGGATATTTTGAGTTGCTGGGAATACCTTATTCTACAAGTAATGTTCATTCTTCATCTCTGACTTTCAATAAATGGTTTTGCAATAATTACCTTCAGAATTTTGGCATTAAAATGGCCAGGTCTGTAAAAATCAGCAGGAATGAGCAGGTGGATATTTCCCAAATTGTAAAGGATTTGGGGCTTCCGCTGTTTGTAAAACCCAACTCCGGTGGCTCCAGCTTTGGAGTTACCAAGGTTAAAAATGAGGCTGATTTGTCTGTAGCACTGGAAAAAGCATGGAACGAAGGCAGCGACGCCCTGGTAGAAGAATTTATACAAGGTCCTGAATTTACATGTGGGTTGGTACGTCTTGGAAACGAGAATCTGGTTTTTCCTGTCACTGAAATCATACCCAAAAATGAATTCTTTGATTTTGAAGCCAAATATACCCCGGGCGCAACTGCTGAAATTACTCCTGCCCGGTTGCCAAAACATCTTTACGACAAATGCCGGCAACTTAGCTCCAGAATTTATGATCTCTGTCAATGCTCCGGCATCGCACGGGTAGATTTCATTTTAAACGAAGACGAATTTTATTTTCTTGAGGTGAATACTACTCCGGGGATGACAGCCACCAGTTTTATTCCTCAGCAATTAAAAGCCATGGGATTATCATTACCCGATATTCTTTCGCAAATTATTGAAGAAAAACTTATTAAAAAACAATAAACAATTGTGGATAAGATCAGTTAACAACTAAACGTATTAAATTGGATTACCCCTTAGGTTATTTAGTAGTTTTACACACACGGAAAATACCTATCATATTTAAGAGCTCACGTATGAGAATACAAAATAATCAACATGGCAACCGACAGGAATTCAAAAAACTACAATCAAACCAAACGACAATCAGGAATGTCGATTGACGACATTAATGCACAATACGGCAAGCTGCCCCCACAAGCCGTAGAAGTGGAAGAAGCTGTTTTGGGTGCTCTTATGCTGGAACGCGATGCCTATGTAACTGTAGCCGATATCATTGATACTTCCAGCTTCTACAAAGAAGTACATCAGAAAATATTTGAAGCGATAAAAGAACTATCCACCCACGAAAAGCCTGTTGACCTTCTTATGGTTACACAGGAATTAAAGGATCGTGAACAATTGGAGGAGGTGGGCGGACCCGGTTATATTACCCAGCTTACCCGCCGGGTAGCCTCAGCAGCACATATTGAATTCCATGCACGGATAATTGCCCAGAAATTTATTCAGCGCGAACTGATAAGAGTTTCTTCTGAAATACAATCCAAATC